>NZ_JAXCIS010000169.1:0-25842 GCF_034044025.1 Pseudomonas sp. SED1 | reverse complement strand
CGGATTGTTCTTTGATAGGCATTAGTTAATATCTTTGAAATAGTCGTTGGTCAATATATGCTCTATAGAAAGTCCTTCCTCTGGTGTATAGCTGGTGCTTCTTACTGCAGAAAAATTAATATCTCTGCTGCCCTTGGTTATAGTGCGCTCCCCCGCTGTTTGTGTGCTTGTGGTGTAAACCGTACTTCGCATAGCCACATAGCCGCTAAAGTCATTTTTAATTTTTGTGAGAAGCTCGTTTATCTTTGCTGGTGTCAGATTGAGTTTTTTTTCGAGGGGGACACCCCAACGAGATAGGCACACCTCTGCGAAGTGCCGAACGATTTGGCCGGGTTCCGGATAAACCTTTGCACCCGAGTTGCCATTGGGAGCGGCATTGCCTACTAGGGTCGCATGGCGTCCGGGGATTGGATAAATATGCACTCTGGTGCCGCTGTCGAATTCGGGGACGACGCTGGAAAAACCTAGGGACCGCTCATCTCTTGCGTAAAAGGCTACATATTCTTTGACGTTAATGCCGATTTTAACCCTGTTGTCCTGGAAGTTTAAGGCGCCAGGAACAGGGTCGGCAGCAAAAATGTTGACAGGTACACTACTTAAGGCATTGTCCTTAAGCATCGCATTGGCCAACATATGGCAGCTAATTCCACCTCGGCTCCAACCTACCAGGTTTACCTGCGTTGGAATGACGCCATCTTTTCGAAAAATCTTGATGATCTGCTCTTGTAATTGTTGTGGTGTCGTCTGACGCGTACCATATTTATACGTTCGCCAAAACCAGCATCCTGTTGTATTGACCTCTTCAATCGGGATGCCTTCATTCAGCAGTTTATTATAGTTTTCTTGGGATAGTTCTTCTCGCTGCCAAGTAAAATTTCCCTTCATCATGTTGACGGCGTGAGAAACATTTTCCTCCCATCCGGAACCAAAGGCCATTCCCCTTAATTGGTAATAACCACCGGGCTTCGTGAACATGTCATCAGCTTGCAGGTTTCCGCTACCAGGACCATCGATGATGATCCAATTCGCGAATTCATTACTTTGACTTCGAGTATTCTGAGCTAGGGTGGAAACGAGTTCGCCGTTCCAATAATTTGCGTTGGTATCATCAAATTGGTTTGAGCCTGTGCCGCAGAAGAAAACAGTAAAAGTAGTCATTAGGAGTTATCCGTGAGTTCGAGAGAAGTCGCCAGGTAATGAGAGTTTAAAAAAAATCCGTTGGCTACTGTTAAGTTTGACAGGTGTTTAGTTTGTTTTTTTATATCGGAATGTCTTTGTAGAATGAAGAGTTCTAAGAGGTTTTGACGCGCTTAGCGTGCGTTTTTATTCGTTTGTCTACTGCCAATATTGACAGTAGACAAACTTGTTCCGAATGGATTTCTCAAGCGCACTGATAAGCAAAAGAGAAAAAAACACAGGCGATCGAATACGTACGGATTTATATGTATCTGTTTTCTAATAGAAATGTATATTTTTCAATGTGCCGTTTGTCGGTATTAAAGCATGACTGTCAGAATTGACAGTAGATATTTCACAAGTGCAAATCTATACCTTTGAACGGGCAATGTGGCCTAGCTAGTCAGCAAGGTTGGAGGTGGGTATGAGTGAGTTTACGGCGGAGGTCGTATTTACAGAGGCAGAGGTGGATAACCTTAAAGCTTACGTGTCATCAGCTTTGAGTCTTCCTACTGAAGCGACAACTATTGAGTCTCTCTATCGCCTTTCTGGCGCGAACATAAAAGGTTTGGGTGCCAATGAATTAAGTGAAGTTTTCCAAATGGTACATAATAACGCCTCCAAATGGCCGAGCATTGAGGGGGATATGATCGTGTTAATGGATAATTTATCTGCGTTTGCAGATGACTTTCAGTCCTATGGTAACAATACACTCGATACCATTGAAAAAATTCCAGGGTATGCAGAATTCAAAGTCGAAATTGCTGACATGACACAGGAGCAAGTAAACCATCTCCCCATGCGGTCAATGCTTGGTGTGGATAATTCGGCATTGTATACAGTCAGAGATCTGTACGTCGCGTTAGGAAATGTTGTCAGGAGTCGGTTGGAAGCAATCAACGGCATAACAACTCGAATCTCTGATTTTAAGGAGGAATTAAGCAATAAAGTCATGGTAGCTGTTACAGGGAAAATTGCATTGTGCGGTGTTGATGTGATTGATAGGCAAATTAAGGATCTTGATGAAAGACTTGAGAAGGCCAAGCGTAAAGAGGCCGAAGCTGAAGCCTATTGGAATAGGCCACTAAATTTTTTTGAACTATTATCAGGCGTGGGTGAAATGAACCGCTTCATCAAGGGCGGAGTCATTGAACCTATAATTGTAGAAAGGAATAGGTTGATTGGAGCGTTGCAGGATAAAGATGAGGTTAAAGCAATTCTACAAAACGTGCGTACTAACCTTGAAACGATAGAGACCCTTGTCACTGCAGCCCTTGATGCAGCGAGGCAGATGGAAAGCATGTGGATTATGACGGCGGGATATGCAGATAATTCTGTACTTAAAATCAATAATGTTTATGGGATACGCACCATTAATACGCTGGACCTTACACAAAGAGCGATGATGAAAGATTGGCGAACCGTAAAAGCTTATGTGCAGTCACTGAGGCCGGCTTTTTGTAGATAAATTGTAAGTGTTTAAAGTTTTCTAATTATATTGATAGATAAAGGAGCGCCACAATGGCTACGGTAAATGACGCATCAATTCCGGTGGTGACTAAGAGCGACGTGGCAAGCATCCGTCGATACGTAACAAAGGGGAAGTCGCTGCCCACTGACCTTAATAGCATCACACAAATACTGGGTGTGACGACGACAGGTATTCCGGGGCTGGAGCCAAACGATATCAGGGCTTTGTATTCCGATATTAATATAAATGCTATTGCGTGGAATAATGTTGAAGTTTCGATGAAAAAAGTAGCGGCGTCTCTTTCAACGTTCGCGGATGATCTTCAGACTTACGGAGGTGCGCTTGTTGACACGATTAAAACCATGCCGGGGTACATCGATTTTTCGGGGCAAGTGAAGGATATCAGTGAGGAGGCTATTCAAGCTCTTCCTGCCGTTTATATGACTCAGGCGGATGGGCAGAGGGTATCAACTATTCAGGAATATTTACAGTATTTGAAAGAATCCATTGAGGCCAAGCGATCAAATACTAGAGGCGTCATTAATATTATCACTTCCTTCAGGACCGCCGTAGAAACGATTATGCCTGGGGTTGGGGCCATGCTTAAACTGACGTCAAAAGATGAGTTAAATTCTCAGGTCACGTCATTACAAGCGAAAATTGATGATATGGAACTGAGGATTGAACAAAAAAAAGCTGAGTATGGGTTTGTCGTATGGGATGTACTGGCTTCCTTTACACTAGTTTCAGCTATCCCGTATTGGACGTGGAAACTAGTTACTCAAGCGAATGAACTGGATCCTTTGAAAGAGCAAAAGGCTGCACTGATCCAGCAAATTGAAGCGAGAAACGGCTTGGTGGCGTCGCTTCATACCATTGCGACCGATTTAAATACTCTGTTCGATTATGTATTGAGTGCTGAGAAAGTAGTTACTCAACTTGAGGGTATCTGGCAGGGCATCCTTACCTATATCGACTCTTCGAAGCAGACCATCAACACCGCTACTCAATACACGGTCCTTCGTATGTTCGTTATAAAGTTGGAGGCCGTAATGGGTAATTGGTCAAACGTCAAAAAGAATTCAAGTTTTTTGGTTGTGGCTTTGAGCTGAGTATTATTTCTTTGTTATGAGAAGGAGAGTGTGTCATGAATGCTGATGAACTTAAGGTTCCCGATTTAAAAGTGGTTAGGAAGGTTCGAGTTATTATACGTAACGAAACGCTTATCAGTTTGAGTAATGTTCCATACGAGTCACTCAAGGAAGAGCTAAAACAGTTGAATAGTGCTGTTAGTGATGTTGATGAGAAAATCAACAACGCGCTCAATACCGTACCTGCATTATTGGAAACCGATGAGTTGCAAGGGTATGTTGATGAGCTCAGCGCCATGACTGATTCAACTCCTCAGTCGGCGCAGGATAGCTATAATCGAGAAATAAAGAATTTCCTTGATGGCTTTTTAAATCGATTTTCTCAGTATCGAGACGATGTGGTTGCCGGCGTATTTAACGCGGAAACAACCACTATTAGTGGTAACTCCTATATGTTGAGTGTTCTCAAGTCTGAACGGGAAACACTATTAAAGCAGCTGTCTCCCGAGGAAAAGCCGTTAATTAAAATGAAAGAACAAAAGGTGATTCTTGATCAGGCTATCAAGGCTTATACGGATACTACGGGGTTGGATAAGGCCCTTGCGCTTGTGGATCAGGCAGAAAATGTGATCGAAAAAAATGAAAAACCTGGTGAAATGAAAGCTGCCGCAATTAAAGCTGGAGCTGAGGTCAGTAAGATGGTTCTAAAAAGCATCGACGAGGCCATTAAGTTCGACCATATGGTACAGGCACGAACATCTCTTCAGGACAGCATTGATCGACGCGAGAAACGAATGACGAGTCTGGAACAACAACTCGATGCCAATCAGCAAAAAGCGCAGCAGTTTATCGAATCGCAAAATATAACGGAGCCGCGTAGGGTCTATGTTTACGAGGCGACCAAGGTTGCGGATGCGTTGACTAATTTTATTGATTTGGTGTTTGTAAAACCCAAGGATGTACTCGGCACTGCGACACTTTTGCTGGCCAACGCGAGTGATCTGAAAAGTTACTGCCGTAAACTCCAGCCCTATTGGCTTCGGGATGTATAGTGTGTAATGAGTGGATGCATGAGTAAGTACCTGAGTGCCAGTGTAGTCCAAGTGCTTACTCTTTTATTTTTTGGGTTTTAAGATTTTATAATTGGGATGCCCCGCGTTTATAATCGCGGTCCAAAAGAAAGCCCCTCCCACCCGGCTGATGCGCAACCTGATGGGAAGGGCTGTAGAACACTGGCAATGCTCTGGACTCACCCTCCAGAGCATTTTTTGCGGGTCAGGCCACGAACTGTTCCGCGTAGTGGCAAGCCACCTGACGGTTGTCGAGTGGCCGCAACAGTGGCTCGTCGGTGCTGCACAGTTGGGTCGCGTACGGGCAGCGCTTGTGGAAGGCGCAGCCAGACGGCGGGTTCAGCGGGTTGGGCAGTTCGCCGACGATCTTGATCTTCGGCTTGTTCGGGTCCGGGTGAATGGTCGGGGTCGCCGACAGCAGCGCCTGGGTGTACGGGTGCAACGGGCGTGCGTAGATATCTTCCTTCGGACCTACTTCCACCGGGCGGCCGAGGTACATCACCATCACGTCATCGGCGACGTGTTGTACCACCGCGAGGTTGTGGGAGATGAACACGTAGGCGGTGTTGAATTCCTGCTGCAGGTCCATGAACAGGTTAAGCACCTGAGCCTGGATCGACACGTCCAACGCCGAGGTCGGTTCATCCGCCACCAGCACTTTCGGTTGCAGCATCATCGCCCGGGCCAGTGCGATCCGCTGGCGCTGGCCACCGGAGAACATGTGCGGGTAGCGCTGATAATGCTCGGGGCGCAGGCCCACTTGCTTCATCATCGCCTGGACCTTTTCCCGGCGTTCGGCGGCGGACAGGTTGGTGTTGATCAGCAGCGGCTCGCCCAGTTGGTCACCGACCTTCTGGCGCGGGTTCAACGAAGCGTATGGGCTCTGGAACACCATCTGCACGTCTTTGCGCAATTGCTTGCGCTGGGCCTTGTCGGCGCCGGCAACTTCCTGGCCGGCGATTTTCAGCGAGCCGGAAGACGGTTCTTCGATCAGTGTCAGGGCGCGGGCCAGGGTGGATTTGCCGCAACCGGATTCGCCCACGACCGCGAGGGTCTTGCCAGCTTCCAGCTCGAACGACACACCATTGAGCGCGCGCACCAGGGCGTGGCCCTTGAACAGGCCACGGGACACTTCGTAGTGACGGGTCAGGTCGCGGGCGGTAAGTACGACGGCCATTACGCCACCTCCTGATTCAGCGGGTAGAAGCAGCGGGCGAGGCTGTTGCTTTTCGGGTCAAGGCCCGGGCGTTGGGCGCGGCAGGATTCCTGCACATACGGGCAGCGTGGCGACAGCAGGCAACCCTGCGGGCGGTCATAACGGCCGGGAACGATACCCGGCAGCGTGGCCAGGCGCGTGGCGCCCAGGCTGTGCTCGGGAATCGCCTTGAGCAGCGCTTCGCTGTACGGGTGCGCCGGGATGTCGAACAACTGCGGCACCTGGCCGACTTCCACGGCTTGGCCGGCGTACATCACGCACACGCGCTGGGCAGTTTCAGCCACCACCGCGAGGTCGTGGGTGATCAGCACCAGGCCCATGTTCTGCTCTTTCTGCAAGGCCAGCAGCAGTTCCATGATCTGGGCCTGGATGGTCACGTCGAGTGCCGTGGTCGGTTCATCGGCGATCAGCAATTTCGGCTCGCCGGCGATGGCCATGGCGATAGCCACACGCTGGCTCATACCACCGGACAACTGGTGCGGGTAGGCATCCATACGGCTGGCTGCGCCTGGGATTTCCACCTTTTCGAGCAGTTCGATGGCGCGCTTGCGCGCTTGCTTGCCGGACATTTTCAAATGCAGGCGCAGCACTTCTTCGATCTGGAAACCCACGGTGTAGCTGGGGTTCAGGGCGGTCATCGGGTCCTGGAAGACCATCGCCAAGTCTTTACCGACGATCTGCCGGCGCTGGCGGTTGCTCAGCTTGAGCATGTCCTTGCCGTCGAAGTTCAGGGCGTCGGCAGTGACGATGCCGGGGTGCTCGATCAGGCCCATCAGCGCCATCATGGTCACGGATTTACCCGAACCCGACTCGCCAACGATCGCCAGTACTTCGCCTTTGTCGACGGAGATGTCGAGGCCATCGACCACCGGTACGGCGGTCTTGTCGCCGAAGCGGACATTGAGATTCTTGATTTCTAGCAGTGACATGGGAATCTCCTCAGGCGGCATTCTTGAGTTTCGGGTCCAGCGCATCGCGCAGCCCGTCGCCCATCAGGTTGATTGCCAGCACGCTGAGCAAAATGGTCAAGCCAGGCAGGCTCACGACCCACCAGGCGCGTTCGATGTAGTCGCGGGCCGAAGCCAGCATGGTGCCCCACTCCGGGGTTGGCGGTTGTACGCCAAGGCCCAGGAAGCCAAGGGCTGCGGCATCGAGAATTGCCGAGGAGAAACTCAGGGTGGCCTGAACGATCAACGGTGCCATGCAGTTAGGCAGCACGGTGACGAACATCAGGCGCGGCAGGCCGGCGCCGGCGAGGCGGGCGGCGGTCACGTAGTCACGGTTCAGTTCGCCCATCACCGCAGCACGGGTCAGGCGGACATAGGACGGCAGCGACACGATCGCGATGGCGATCACGGTATTGATCAGGCCAGGGCCGAGGATCGCGACAATGGCCACAGCCAGCAGCAGCGATGGCAGGGCCAGCATGATGTCCATCAGACGCATGATGGTCGGGCCAAGCATGCGTGGGAAGAAACCGGCGAACAGACCCAGCAGGATCCCCGGGATCAGCGACATGACTACCGACGACAAGCCGATCAGCAAGGACAGGCGCGAACCCTGGATCAGGCGCGACAGCAGGTCACGGCCCAGTTCATCGGTACCCAGCAGGAACTGGATCTGCCCACCTTCCAGCCAGGCCGGAGGGGTCAGCAGGAAGTCACGGTATTGCTCGCTCGGGTTGTGCGGGGCCACCCAAGGGGCGAACAGTGCGCAAAACACTACCAGCAACATGAACAGCAGGCCGGCAACGGCGCCTTTGTTCTTGGAGAAGGCTTGCCAGAATTCTTTGTACGGGGACGGGTACAGCAGGCTTTGATCGACTGCTACCGCGGGAGTAGGTGTGGTCATGGTCATGATCTCAGCGCTGGTGACGGATGCGTGGGTTGGCGAAGCCGTAGAGGATGTCCACCACGAAGTTCACCAGAATCACCAGGCAGGCGATTAACAGGATGCCGTTTTGCACCACGGGATAGTCCCGTGCGCCAATGGCTTCAATCAGCCATTTGCCGATGCCGGGCCACGAGAAGATGGTTTCGGTCAGGACCGCACCCGCCAGCAGCGTGCCGACTTGCAGGCCGACCACGGTGAGTACCGGGATCAAGGCGTTACGCAGGCCGTGGACGAATACCACGCGTGCCGGCGACAGGCCTTTGGCCTTGGCGGTACGGATGTAGTCTTCACGCAGGACTTCAAGCATCGACGAACGGGTCATCCGCGCGATCACGGCCAGCGGGATGGTGCCGAGCACGATGGCCGGCAGGATCAGGTGGTGCAACGCATCCCAGAACGCGTCCGGCTCGTCAGCCAGCAGGGTGTCGATCAACATGAAACCGGTGCGCGGCTCGATGTCGTAGAGCAGGTCGATCCGTCCCGACACTGGCGTCCAGCCCAGGCTCACGGAGAAGAACATGATCAGGATCAGGCCCCACCAGAAGATCGGCATCGAATATCCCGCCAGGGAGATGCCCATCACCCCATGGTCGAACAGGGATCCTCGTTTCAAGGCCGCGATCACCCCGGCTAACAGCCCCAGAATGCCGGCGAACAACAGGGCGGCCATGGACAGTTCCAGGGTCGCCGGGAAGAGGGCGGTGAACTCGGTCCACACGCTGGTACGGGTACGCAGCGATTCGCCAAGGTCCCCTTGGGCGAGCTTGCCGACGTAGTCCAGGTATTGCGCATACAACGGCTTGTTAAGGCCAAGGCGTTCCATTGCCTGTGCGTGCATCTCGGGGTCGACTCGTCGTTCGCCCATCATGACTTCGACGGGGTCGCCTGGGATCATGCGAATCAACGCGAACGTCAGCAAGGTGATGCCGAAAAACGTGGGGATCAATAACCCCAATCGGCGGGCAATAAAACTAAACATCTTGTTGTGTACCTCAATCAGCCGGTTAGGCAGGTTCGGCACCGTCAATGTCGACGGTGCCGAGCGTTTCTCTTATTTACTTCACCTGGGTGGTGGCAAAGTTATTTGTAGTCAGAGGGCTTTGGGTAAAACCTTCGACGTTTTTACGCATGGCGGTGAACATTTTCGGGTAAGCCATGGGAATCCATGGTTGGTCCTTGTCGAAAACGTCCATTGCTTGTTCATAGAGTGCAGCGCGCTGGGTGGGTTCAGCGATAGCGCGCGCCTTGTCGATCAAGTCTTGAAACTCTTTGTTACACCAGCGGGCGTAGTTTTCGCCGTTTTTCGCTGCATCGCAACTCAAGTTCGGGGTGAGGAAGTTATCCGGGTCCCCGTTATCCCCCGCCCAACCGGCGGAGACCATGTCATGTTCGCCATTCTTGGCGCGTTTGAGCATTTCGCCCCATTCCATGACCTTGATGTTCACTTTCAGGCCGATTTGCGCCAGGTCCGCCTGCATGCGCTGGGCGCCGAGCATTGGGTTGGGGTTGGTCGGGCCGCCGCCGTTACGGGTGAACAGGGTGAACTCGGTGCCTTCCGGTACGCCGGCTTCCTTGAGCAGGGCGCGGGCCTTGTCCAGGTCACGCGGCGGGTTTTTCAGCTTGTCGCTGAAACCCAGCAGGGTTGGTGGGTACGGGCCGGTGGCATCGATGGAGTTGCCTTTGCCGTACAGGGATTCGTTGTAGCCTTTCTTGTCGAACGCGATGTTGATCGCGTGACGTACCCGCGCGTCGCTCATGTACTTATGGGTGGTGTTCAGGGCGGTGTAGGCGGTGGTCATCGCTGCCAGTTCCGCAACCTTCAGGTTCGGGTCGGCCTTCATGCTCGGCACGTCATCCGGTTTTGGGTACAGCGCGATCTGGCATTCGTTGGCCTTGAGCTTTTGCAGGCGCACGTTGTTGTCAGTGGTGATGGCCAGGATCAACGGATCCGCCGGCGGCTTGCCACGGAAGTAGTCCGGGTTGGCCTTGAAGCGCACTTGGGCGTCTTTGGCGTAGCGGGTGAAGATGAACGGGCCGGTGCCGATGGGCTTGGCGTTGAGGTCATCGGTCTTGCCGGACTTGAGCAACTGGTCGGCGTATTCGGCGGAGTGAATCGAGGAAAATGCCATGGCCAGGTCGGCCAGGAATGGTGCTTCAGGGCGGGTCAGGGTGAAGACCACGGTGTGGTCATCGGTCTTCGTTACGCTCTTGAGCAGTTCCTTGAAGCCCATGCTTTCGAAGTACGGGTAGCCCACGTTGGACTTGTTGTGCCACGGGTGATTCGGGTCCAGCTGGCGCTGGAAACTCCAGAGCACGTCGTCGGCGTTCAGGTTGCGCGTGGGTTTGAAGTAGTCGGTGGTGTGGAACTTGATGTCGTCACGCAGGTGAAAGGTGTAGGTCAGGCCATCGGCGCTGATTTCCGGCAGGTCCTTGGCGAGCGCCGGGATCACGTCGGTGGTGCCGGGCTTGAAGTCCACCAGTCGGTTGAACATGGTTTCAGCGGCGGCGTCAGCGGTGACGGCCGTGGTGTACAAGACCGGATCGAAACCTTCCGGGCTGGCTTCGGTGCAGACGACCAACGGTTTGGCCGAGATGCCAACAGCGACGCTCAACAGCGCAGCGGCAATGGCAGCTTGTAACGGGAGCATTTTCATCTAAGAGCCCTCTGCAATCGATTGGACCAGACAAGCGTAGGCGGCGGGCTCGTCCTGAGCCCGCCGCCCACCTGGCGCTGATTAAAGAATGTTGAACGGGATGGTGGTCACCAGGCGGAACTCACGCAGGTTGCCGTCAGCCTGGTTGGCGCTGGCACGGTGAGTCACGTAGGTACCGCGGAAGGTAGTGGCCTTGAGTGCGCCGCTTTGGATCGCGTAAGCCGCGCCTACACCGTATTCCTGGTGTTTCTCGCCGTCCTGGGCCTGAATGCCGTTGTAGGCAAAGCCCGCGCGGCCGCCGTCGCCGGTGTAGTGAGTACCGTCGATACCCCAGCCACGCGCCGAGTAGATGTTGAACTTCAGGCCTGGCACGCCGTATTCGGCCATGTTAATGCCGTAGGCAATCTGGAAGGACTTCTCGTTCGGACCGTTAAAGTCGGACGTCAGGGAGTTGGCCAGGTAGATGCCGTTGGTTTCGTGCAGGTAGTCGAAGTACTCGTCACCGTTCACGGCCTGGTACGAGAAGGTCAGGCTGTGAGCCTGGTGGGTCAGGCCGAACGACAGCGAGTAAGTGTCGTTGTCGATCTTGCCCATCAACTTTTTGCCTTCGTCGACGGTTTTGTAGTAGTTCAGGCCAGTGGTCAGGGACAGGGTCTGGCTGTCACCCAGCTCGTGGGTAGCGCCGAAGTAGTACTGGTTCCAGAAGTCTTCCACGTTGGCGGCAAACAGGCTGGTCTTCAGGCTCTTGAATGGCTGGTAGTTGACGCCAAAGGTGTTGACCTTGTCGGTTTCCTGGCGGCCATTGCCATATTCACTGCGGAATTTCGACAGGCTCTGCTCGGTCCGTGGCGAAACGCGGTCAAACACGCCGCCCTGGAACGACAGGTTGCTGAACTCTTCGCTGTTGAAGCTCACACCTTCAAAGCTCGAAGGCAGCGCACGGTTGCCGATGGTGTCGACGATGCCGCTGCTGAAGTTCTGGCGACCGGCAGTCAAGGTGGTGTTCGAGACACGGAACTTGACGTTGGCCAGGCCCAGTTTGCTCCACTGGTCTACGGCGTCGCCGTCGGAGTCGGCCAGGGTACGGTTGGAACCGCCCTTGATGTCGCGCTTGCTACGGTCCAGGACCACAGCATTGTAGACCGCAACCTCAGTGCTCACACCCACGGTGCCTTGGGTGAAGCCCGAGGTAGCGTTGAGGATGGTGCCTTGCACCCAGTTGGTACGGTAATTGTCAGTACGGGCTTCGCCGTGCTTCTGGTAGGTGAATTTGCTGCCGCGGAAGCGTTGTTCGTTGGAGAACCAATTACGGGTTGTACCGCCCAGGCTGAATCCATCGATAAAGCCTTTGGCCTCGCTTTGGGCGCTGGTGCCGGCCAGTGTGGTTGGAACGAAGTCCTGGCTTGCAGGTTCAGCGTAGGCGGTAGCCGTGATGCTGCTGATGGCCAGGGCCAGTAGCGCGGTGCTGCTCAGTTTCATGGGTGAAGCTCCTTTGGTTCTCTTTTTAATGCCGGTCTTTTTAGGTGAACCGGCTATTGGGTGTGTAACTCTTTCAAGCCTTTGCAAACGTTTGCCCGAGGGTAAAACCCGAAATAAGGCTGCACGTTTGCAGCAGGGTGAATTCTCACCCTGCGCAATCCGGTTATTTTTTTATGGGGTAATGCTGACGCCCGAGAACACGTTGCGGCCGAAGGGGCTCACTTTAAAACCTTCGACTTTGGCGCTTAACGGCTGGTTGACCGTCGAATGGGCGACTGGCGTGATCGGCACCTGCTGCTTGAGCAGTTGCTGCGCCTGTTTGTACAGAACAGTCCTTTGTTCGCGGTCGGTCACGACCTTGGCTTGCTTGATCAGCTTGTCGTACGCCGGGTCACACCACATGGAGTAGTTGTTCCCGCCGATGGCGTCGCAGCTGTAGAGAGTGCCCAGCCAGTTGTCCGGGTCACCGTTGTCGCCGGTCCAGCCGATCAGGCTGATATCGTGCTCGCCATTCTTGGTGCGCTTGATGTACTCGCCCCATTCATAGCTGACGATCTTGACCTTGAGTCCAATCTTGGCCCAATCGCTTTGCAGCATTTCGGCCATCAGCTTGGCGTTGGGGTTGTACGGCCGTTGCACCGGCATCGCCCACAGGGTGATCTCGGTACCTTCCTTCACGCCGGCAGCCTTGAGCAGTTCCTTGGCTTTTTCCGGGTTGTAGGCGGCGTCCTTGATGGTGTCGTCGTAAGACCACTGGGTCGGTGGCATGGCGTTGACCGCCAATTGCCCCGCGCCCTGGTAAACGGCGTTGAGAATGCTCTGCTTGTTCACCGCCATGTCCAAAGCCTGACGCACTTCTAGCTGGTCGAAAGGCTTGTGCCGCACGTTATAGGCGATGTAGCCGAGGTTGAAGCCTGGCTTGGTCAGCAGTTGCAGCTTCGGGTCGGCCTTCAGCGCTTCGACGTCGGCCGGGCGCGGGTGCAGGGTGATCTGGCATTCACCGGCCTTGAGCTTTTGCACCCGCACAGACGCGTCGGTGTTGATCGCAAAAATCAGCTGGTCGAGCTTCACGCGGCTCGGGTCCCAGTACTGTTTGTTACCGGTGTAGCGAATCTGCGAGTCTTTCTGGTAACGCTGGAACACGAACGGCCCGGTGCCGATCGGCTTCTGGTTGATGTCGCTGGGCTTGCCGATCTTGAGCAAATGGTCGGCGTATTCAGCCGACAGGATCGAGGCGAAGCTCATGGCGATGTTCTGGATAAACGCGGCGTCGACCGTGTTCAAGGTCATCACCACGGTGTGCGGGCCGGTTTTCTCGACCTTCGCGATATTCTTGTTCAGGCTCATCCCGTTGAAGTACGGGAACTCGGTGGGGTAGGCCTTGCGGAACGGGTGTTCGGGGTCAAGCATGCGATTGAAGGTGAACAGCACGTCGTCGGCGTTGAAATCACGCGTCGGCTTGAAGTCCTTGTTGCTGTGGAATTTCACCCCTTCACGCAGGTGGAAGGTGTAGGTCAGGCCGTCTTCGGAAATATCCCAGCTGGTTGCCAGCCCAGGTACGACATTGGTCGCGCCTTTTTCGAACTCGGCCAGGCGGTTGTAGAGAGGCTCGGCGGCGTCGTTGTCGGTGGCCGTCGTGTATTGCGCGGTGTCGAAGCCAGCCGGGCTGCCTTCGGAGCAAAACACCAGGCTCTTTTTATCGGCAGCCTGGCCCATCGAGGCCACAGCCAACAGGCTGGTGCCGAATATCGCGGATAGAACGGTGGTATGGCGCATGACAATCCCGATCCTTGTTTGTTGTTTTCGTCAGTGAGCAATCGCCCGGTCATTCATGACCTGGCGACATCACTGATCCCACAACGGCAATTGCCCTACAGAGACGATGCTTCTGCCGTGCCACGACGTTAGGGGTCGGGAGCCGGGCAGTAAATACAACGAATCTGACAGACCTTGTAGGTAACGGAGCCGCGATTCGCAGTTAACAGCCGTAAGACGGCGGCGCGTGCGGATGTGGTCTATTTCCTACGGTCTTGGCAGATGCAATAACGGCGACGTTATAAACGTCGCCGTCAGAGCCTCTTACTTGCCGCTTACGCTCACGCCGTAGAAGGAGTTCAAGCCAAATGGGCTGATCTTGAAGTCCTGCACGTTGTTGCGCATGGGTTGATACACCGTCGAGTGCGCGATAGGTGTCATCGGGACTGCATCTTTGAGGATATGTTGCGCCTGCTTGTACAGCTCGGTGCGTTTGGCTACGTCGGAAGTCGCCTTGGCTTCTTTCACGATGCCGTCGAATTTCTTGTCGCACCACTTGGAGAAGTTGTTGCCGGCCAGGGAATCACAGCCGAACAGCACGTTCAACCAGTTGTCCGGGTCACCATTGTCGCCGCTCCAGCCAATGATCATGGCCTGGTTCTCGCCGCCTTTGGAACGCTTGATGTACTCGCCCCACTCGTAGCTGACGATGTTCACTTTCAGGCCGATCTGTTTCCAGTCGTTCTGCAGCATCTCAGCCATCAGCTTGGCGTTCGGGTTGTACGGACGCTGGACCGGCATCGCCCACAGGGTGATCTCGGTGCCTTCCTTGACGCCGGCTTCCTTGAGCAAAGCCTTGGCTTTGGTCACGTCAAACGGCGCATCCTTGATGGTGGTGTCGTAGGACCACTGGGTTGGCGGCATGGCGTTGACGGCCAGTTGACCCGCGCCCTGGTAAACCGAATCAATGATCTGCTGCTTGTTCACCGACATGTCCAGGGCTTCACGCACCCGGATGTCCGACAGCGGGTTAGGCGCGGTCTGGCCCTTGAGGACCGGCATTACGTTGTAGGCGATGTAGCCCAGGTTGAAACCGGCCTGGTGCGGCAGTTTCAGGTCCTTGTCTTCACCCAGCGCCTTGAGGTCGGCCGGACGCGGGAACAGGGTCACCTGGCATTCGTTTTTCTTCAGCTTCTGGATACGCACCGACGGGTCAGTGGTGATGGCGAAGATCAGGTTGTCGATCTTCACGTCTTCAGGCTTCCAGTAATCCTTGTTGCCGGTGTAACGGATGTTGGAGTCTTTCTGGTAGCTCTTGAACACGAACGGACCAGTGCCGATTGGCTTCTGGTTGATGTCCTGAGGCTTGCCTTCCTTCAACAGTTGGGCGGCGTATTCGGCCGACTGGATGGAGGCGAAGCTCATGGCCAGGTTCTGGATGAAAGCGGCGTCCACGGTGCCAAGGGTGAACTTGACGGTGTGGGCATCGACTTTCTCGATGTTCTTGATGTTGGTGTCCATACCCATGTCCGTGAAGTACGGGAACTCGGTTGGGTAGGCTTTACGGAACGGATCATCTTTGTTGATCATCCGGTTGAAAGTGAACAGTACGTCGTCAGCCGAGAATTCACGAGTTGGCTTGAAGTACGGGGTGGTGTGGAACTTGACGCCTTCACGAAGGTGGAAGGTGTACGTCAGGCCATCCGGGGAAACGTCCCAGGTCGTGGCCAGCCCAGGAACAACAGCGGTGCCGCCGCGCTCAAACTGGGTCAGACGGTTGAACATGGTTTCGGCCGAAGCATCGAAGTCTGTTCCGGTGGTGTACTGGCCTGGGTCAAAACCGGCCGGGCTCCCTTCGGAGCAGAACACCAAGTTGCTCGCCGCTTGGGCGAAAGGTGCAGCAGCCATTAAACCGGCGCTGACTAATAACGGAATGACTGCGTGTTTAAGCATGTTGGCCTCATGATTTGTTGTCATTTTTGGTAGTGAGGGCGACCTCGTGAGTCGACCTGCGGATACTTATGCAGGGCCCATACCCATTGCAAGATGTTGAGAGCCTACAACGGCTAAACAGTGGTACGAACGTACACGAATGTCGCATATGTGTAAGTTCGGGCACATTTACGCATTTTCGAAGGGTTTTTTCGGTGCGAGGCGCGCACCAGGAATGCCCAACCGAGGCGTCTGGCGCACTCGGTTGGGGCGTTGCTGTTACTTATTCAGACTGACGCCATAGAACGGTGTGAGTCCAAATGGGCTGATCTTGAAGTCCTGCACCTCCTTTCGAAGGAGCTGGAAAACCGTCGAGTTTGCAATAGGCGTTATAGGCACTTGTTCTTTAAGGATTTTTTGTGCCTCTTGATACCACTTGATACGCTGCTCGCGGTCGCTGCTGACCTTGGCCTGCTGCACCAGTTTGTCGTACGCCGGGTTACACCATTTTGCGTAGTTGCTGCCCTTCACCGCGGCACAACTATAGAGCACGCCGAGCCAGTTATCGGGGTCGCCGTTGTCGCCGGTCCAGCCGTAAATCATCACATCGTGCTCGCCGGCTTTCGCGCGTTTGATGTACTCGCCCCACTCATAGCTGACGATATTGGCCTTGATGCCGATTTTTTCCCAATCCTGCTGGATCATCTGCGCCGACATTCGAGCGTTGGGATTCGACGCGCGTTGAACCGTCATTGCCCACAGGTTGAGGGTGGTACCTGGTGCAACCCCTGCTTCTTTTAGTAGCGCCCGGGCCTTGGCCGGATCGTAGGGCGCGTCCTTGATCGTCGGATCATAAGACCACTGCGCCGGAGGCAGTGCGTTCTGCGCCAATTGTCCGGCGCTCTGGTACACGGCCTTGATGATTGCCGGCTTGTCGATGGCCATGTCCAAGGCCTGGCGCACCTTGAGCTGGTCCAGGGGCGGATGGGTCACGTTGTAGGCCAGAAACCCCAGGTTGAAGCCGGCTTGCTGAAGGACTCGCAGGTTGGGGTCCTGCTTCATCACTTCGATGTCGGAAGGGCGCGGGTAACCGCTGACCTGGCACTCTCCGGCCTTGAGTTTTTGCAGGCGCACGGCGGCGTCCGGGGTGATCGAGAACACCAGGTTGTCGAGCTTCACATCCTCGGGCTTCCAATACTGTTTATTGGCGCTGTAGCGAATCTGCGAATCCTTCTGGTAACGCTTGAACACAAATGGCCCGGTGCCTACCGGCTTCTGATTGATGTCGGCGGCCTTGCCTTCCTTGAGCAACTGCGCGGCGTACTCGGCAGATTGCACCGAGGCGAAGCTCATGGCCAGGTTTTGCACGAAGGAGGCGTCGACGTTGTTCAGGTTGAAGCGCACGGTGTGCTCGTCGAGTTTTTCGACGCTCTTGATCGTGGTGTTCAAGCCCATGTCGGTAAAGTACGGTGACTCGGACGGGTAGGCCTTACGGAACGGGCTCTCGGGGTCAAGCAGGCGCTGGAAGGTGAACACAACGTCGTCGGCGTTGAAGTCGCGGGTGGGGGTGAAGTAGTCGGTGGTGTGGAACTTGACGCCATCGCGCAGGTGGAAGGTGTAGGTCAGGCCGTCTTTGGACACGTCCCAGCGAGTCGCCAGGCCGGGTTCGACTTCGGTGCCGCCGCGCTTGAACTGGGTCAGGCGGTTGAACACGGTTTCGGCGGAGGCATCGAAATCGGTGCCGCTGGTGTACTGGCTGGGGTCGAAACCGGCGGGGCTGGCTTCGGAGCAGTAGACCAGGGTACTGGCCGCCTGGGCCATCGGCATAAACGCCATCAGGCCGGCGGCGAGGAGCAGCGGTTTAAAGGTGATTCTTTCCATGGAGACCCCTGAAGTGGCAGGTAAACGCTGCGCAAACGAAAACGGCAGTCACCGAGGTTACCGCCGTTCAGGATTGCCAGGTAGGGGAGATGCTTATAACTTTTTACATGACAGATACTTCTATGCGTGTGGGCGCTGATTTGTCGATTGAGAGCCCATCACCGTCAAGCTCGTTACTTTCACTTATTTTAAATACTCTACTGGCCCTTGCGCTGGTGCCGTTGACGAGTTTGAAATCCGACCCTGAAACATCGGTAACCGTAAAGTCGATATTGGCTGTGACGGTAGCCGATTGAGTGGCCGGGTCGTAGTCAATGTAGAAGTGCCTATCGGTTCCAGTGCTCATATAGTCATCTTTTAATCCTGCTTGTACCTCTCCCCACGCAGGGGCCGTAGCTCCTTGATGAGCAACTTCAGAGATGCGGGCTCGCAGGGCAGGCTCCGGAACGATTTGCTCAAACTGTTGGATGGCTTGCTTTATAAGCGCATTCATTTCTGACTGTGGGACGTTATTGCCGGGAAAATTAAGCGCCTTAATTTGTTTGGGTATATTGATCTCTACCTGTTTCCCATTTACCCGCAAAGTGTAAGGGTTGCGATTGAGATCCGTAATGAACTGATCACTGTAATCGCTGGATCCGAATTCTGTGGGTTTCGCCTTTTCCGAGGTGGCGACTGTAAAGTTGTCAACGTTGTCACTCCAGGAGACGTTAAGTTTTCTTTTGATAACACCTGCCTCTTCGTAGTTGTTGCTGGAGAAGTCGTAGTTGATTTTTTCGTTAACGTTCAGAAACTGATCAAACTTTTCAGCTTCGTTAATTTTCGAACCATCCAGGTTATGGAAGTGATTTGCGAACCCTGGAGTCGGTTTTATCTCTTCGCTAGGGGTTGGCGATATCGTGCGTTGCCATGGCCATTTTGGCCGGCCAGCTTGACCTCCGACCCGCACCCACTCTCCATCGCCATTCGAATGTACGGTCATCACCGGTTTTCGGCTTATCGGGTCAATTATCTGCACATAGTTGTCACTGAGTTTGAAATCCCCCCGGATCTCGTACACCTTGCTGACGCCCGTGTCGTCGGTATGCCGGATTAACCATTGGTCGGCGCCGTTAACGTCCTTGGCCTGATAAATGCCCTTGGCGTTGGGTGTGCTATTGGCAATCAGATGATCACCGTCAACTACCGCATGGCCACTGATATTGCCCGCTTGTGAGGGCTGTAGGCTATTGGGCAAGCCACGGCCTGCGCGGCCCTCCAAGGCGTTGATGGAGGTTGCCTGGCCGGGCAACGTCGTCATGTTCTCGCGCGGTATTGCAAACGGGTCTTCGGCCTTCCCGCCCCCGCCGGCCGAAAACAAGGTATTGAGAGCGCCATCGAAGGCTTTCCAGGCGCCATCACTGCGTTCTGCCTGTGTGTCGCCTGATGCGGACTTTTCCGCACCCAACGCCAGTTCCGTGACGCCGAGGGCGGCGGCGGCCGCTGCAACGGGAGCAGCAATAGGCGCCATGGGCGCGAACAGCTTGGCGGCTGCGGAAATGTCATTGAGCCAGGTGTCCCGGGTTACCTCGCTGTTGGATTTTATCGCGATGTCCGCATCGCTGATCATGCGCTCCTTCGCCTGATCCTTCATTTGGCTGAAGACGTCACCTTCGATGCGCTTATAGTTGCGGTCAATGGTTTCGCCTTCCATCTTCGACCAGTCACCGTTGCCCAGATGAGCGAGTGAGGAGTCGACGCCGAATTTTCCGAACGCGCCGCCGTCCTGGCGGTTGTACAGGGAGAAATGCGAAGCGAGCGCCTCGCGTTTTTTCGGGTCCTTGGCTTGGTCCACCACCCATTCGTCCATTTTGTCGAGGGAGGCGAACCTCAGGAATGCCGGCGTTGCACCTGGGATGTAGAGAATTTGCGTACCGTCGCGACGGTTGTTCTGATAGTTGTACTGCCCGTCATCCAGGACGGCGAACCGGATAATGTCGCTGGAGCCCCAGCCATTGATGTCGAACGGATAGGCCCGCAACTGGTCTTTAGCCGGTGCGTCTGTCTGTAGTTGGGCTACCGTCAGTGGCGCGTTTTCATCCTGCGCAATATTGGAGGCCGCCTTCATCACCAATCGATAATCGTCCCGGGTGAACTGGTGTTCGGCCGGCATCAGCTTTTTTTCGAGGGGTGTCTTGGCGTCATACCCGCTCAGTTGCTCGCGTGCCTGCTGGATGAACTGCCCTTTCAACGTTGTTCGGTAGTCTCCCCCCTTGGCACTCCAAAACTCGTTTATTTTTGTGCTCATGCGCGACTGGAAGTCAGTTTTCCAACTCCCGTGCATCAACGTTGAAGGGGCGAGGGGGAACTGATTGTGGGCACCATAGCCGCCCTTGGTGCTTTCCCCGCGACCGGTCTTGTAGATGCCGGCTTCTGTGTCAAGTTGGCCGGGGATTTGGTCTTGTTCCGAGAAGTTATCCAGCAAAGCGTCCGGCAGGCGTTTCGAATAGAACGGTTCTTCACCCAGGTGCATCGCGCCGGTAGCGGTGCCGGGCGAGGCGCTTTGAGCTTGATAGAAGCGATTGAAGTACAGGCTGTCCGGGTCTACGTTTTTTTGGCCGGTCTCTTTCTCGATCAACTCTCCCGCCCACCGTTTGGCCTCGTTATGCACGTTGGGGTAGGCGTTCGCCACCTCAGTCGCTAAACGAGTAAACGCCAGTTTTTGCGGTGTAGCACTGTAAGACTGCTCGGTATTGCTCCTCTGTAGGTCCAGGGCCTGCGCCGAACGCAGGTTGGCAGGCCGCAGGCGGTCATCGGGGGGAATGGCTTCGAAGGATTTGCTGTGCTCCAGTCGCCGGATTTGCGCCCTGCCCTCAGACAGGTTGGCTGGGACCTGCATGCCGTAAAAACCAGCGACTACTTTTGCAGAGACGTCCACGGTGTTTTCGTTTGAACGTATCCGTAATTCCTGCCCGACGCCTGGAGCTATGACCTTGCCGGACGCGAGAAGCGGTCCTGAAACTTGTCCCCAACCGGTACCGTCGGAGAGAGAGAAGTCTTTCCTCACACCGTCGACTTTGGCGGACATCGCTCCGGTGGAAGGGACTATCGACAGGCTGGACGGGCCGATTTTCTGCTCGCGCATCCAGCCCTGAATAATCGGATGTTCCAGTTGCGAGCGATGCAGCTCAAGCCATTGGCCCAACACCGTTTGGGCGGGAACCTTGATCAAGCCGGGGCGGTGGCCTTCGACCTTACGCTGTACCGCCCCGATGTAGGCCTGGACCAGGGCAGGGTCTCCCGGCGGCGCATCAACTTGCGGCGGTTGTACTGGGGTGGGGGTGAGCGTCTTGTGAGCGCTGGGGTGTGGAGTGGGCGGCGCCGGCATTGAAGCGGCTTGCTGCAAGAAACGGGACGTTGCGCTCAGCCTGGAAGGGGATAAATGAAGGTACATGGGTGTGGTACTCGATAGTGGGTTGGACACATACCCGCAGAGCAATCCCTGTCAACGTTGGGGTATATATAGGTGTCGAAAACCGGAATATCGATTCCGTGATGAATATCAGAGGAGAGTTGCAGGATATGTTCTCACCTGAATAAAAAACGCTGCCCGTAGGCAGCGTCATTGCAACTCGGGTACCGCTCGATCAGGGCATCTGGACTTCGATCACACCGTCCGCCGTCATATTGACCTGGCTGGTGCCCGCTTCAACTTCCGGCGTCGGTGCCGAATCCATTGCTGCGGCTTTCATCATCATCCCGCCACGGGCATACGGCTGTGGATAACCATTGGTGTTGAAGTTCAGGTTGACGATCTTGTAGCCCTTGCCGCCCAGCGCATCGGTGGCCAGTTGTGCACGGGCCTTGAACGCGGTGACCGCTTCTTTAAGCAGCGCATCTTCGCTGGCCTTGCGAGTCGGGTTGGCGATGGCGAAGTCCATGCTGTCCATTTTCAGGTTGGTCAGCATGTCGCCGGTGAGCTTGGACAGTGCGGCGAAGTCGGCACTTTCCATGCGCAGTTCAGCGCGTTCGCGCCAGCCGGTGATTTTCTGGTTCTTGTTGTCGTAGATCGGGTAGCTGTTGCGGCTGCCCTGGCGCAGGGTCACGCCTTTGACTTCACGGGCCTGGGCCAGCGCTTTGTTCATGGTGGTGGTGATTTCGGCGGCCAGCTTGGCCGGGTCGGTGTTCTGCGACTCGGTGTACAGCGTGACGATCATCTGGTCGCGCGCCACTTCCTGGCTGACTTCGGCGCGCAGGGCAATCTGGTTGTAATGCAGCTCATCAGCGGCCATGGCAGGCAGGCTGGCGAGGGTAGCGGCGCCGAGGGTTAGGGTGGCTGCACTGCGAATGAAACGAGACATGTAAGCTCCTTGAGATGTTCGTGTTCGGTAAGACTGTAGACGCAAGGTTTCAGTTCTTCGGGTTTACACATTCGCTACAAGTTGACGGATGCCGACGAACGGTATGTTCCTGACCCCTGCGTCAAAGAGCCACACACGCCGTGCCAGCGCTGCCGCTTCGTTTATACTCCGTGCGATCCGCCTGCAGCGCTCATCGGGAGAGCTCATGCTCGCCGCCGTAAAACTGACTTCCGCCACCCGCCAGAACCTTTGGCGCCTGACGTTCATCCGCACCTTGGTACTGGCCGCACAGGCCGGTTCGGTCGGGCTCGCCTATTGGTTCAACCTGCTGCCGCTGCCTTGGCTGCAACTGGCCGTGACCCTCGGGTTTTCCACGGTACTGTGCGTGTTTACCGCCATTCGCCTGCGCACCACGTGGCCGGTGACCGAGCTGGAATACTCCCTGCAACTGGCCTGCGACCTGTTTATCCACAGTGTGTTGCTGTACTTCTCCGGCGGTTCCACCAACCCCTTCGTTTCTTATTACCTGGTGCCACTGACCATCGCCGCGGTGACGCTGCCGTGGCGTTATTCGGTGGTGCTGTCGGGCATCGCCCTGACCCTGTACACCCTGCTGCTGGCGCAGTTCTACCCGTTGCAGACCTTTCCCATCGCCCGGGAAAACCTGCAGATCTACGGCATGTGGCTGAGCTTCGCCCTCTCGGCGGCGGTCATCACCTTCTTTGCCGCGCGGATGGCGGAAGAGCTGCGCCGCCAGGAAGAACTGCGCGCCATTCGCCGTGAAGAAGGCCTGCGCGACCAGCAACTGCTGGCCGTCGCCACCCAGGCCGCAGGCGCAGCCCATGAATTGGGGACGCCGCTGGCGACCATGAGCGTACTGCTCAAGGAAATGACCCAGGACCACCACGACCCGGCCCTGCAAGACGACCTGAGCGTGCTGCAGGAACAGGTCAAGCAGTGCAAGTTGACCTTGCAACAACTGGTGCGCGCCGCCGAAGCCAATCGCCGCCTGGCGGTGGAGATGCAGGACGTTACCCAGTGGCTGGACGAAGCCCTGAACCGCTGGCACCTGATGCGTCCCGAAGCCAGCTACCGTTTTCACCTGCTGGGCCAGGGCTCGGTGCCGCGCATGGCGCCGCCGCCGGACCTGACCCAGGCGCTGCTGAACCTGCTGAACAACGCCGCCGACGCCTGCCCGGAAGGCCTGGAAGTGACCCTGGACTGGGACGCGGAAGACCTCACCATCAGCATTCGCGACCACGGCGCCGGCGTGCCGTTGGCGATTGCCGAGCAGATCGGCAAACCCTTCTTTACCACCAAGGGCAAAGGCTTCGGCCTCGGCCTGTTTTTGAGCAAGGCCAGCGTGACTCGCGCGGGCGGCTCAGTGAAACTCTATAGTCATGAGGAAGGCGGCACGCTCACCGAGCTGCGCCTGCCCCGTGTCGCACGAGGAGACATCGATGAGTGACGAGATCCAAGTCGAAGGCGAAGAACTGCCGCACCTGCTGCTGGTAGATGACGACGCTACCTTTACCCGCGTGATGGCCCGCGCCATGAGCCGTCGTGGCTTTCGCGTGAGCACCGCCGGCTCCGCCGAAGAAGGCCTGGCCATCGCCACGGCCGACCTGCCGGAATACGCGGCCCTGGACCTGAAAATGGACGGCGATTCCGGCCTGGTGCTGCTGCCCAAGCTGCTGGAGCTGGACCCGGAAATGCGCGTGGTGATCCTCACCGGCTATTCCAGCATCGCCACCGCCGTCGAGGCTATCAAGCGTGGCGCGTGCAACTACTTGTGCAAGCCGGCGGACGCCGACGACGTGCTGGCCGCCTTGCTCTCCGAGCACGCCGACCTCGACACCCTGGTGCCGGAAAACCCGATGTCGGTGGACCGCCTGCAGTGGGAACACATCCAGCGCGTATTGACCGAGCACGAAGGCAACATCTCCGCTACGGCCCGTGCCCTGGGCATGCATCGCCGGACGTTGCAGCGCAAATTGCAGAAGCGTCCGGTACGACGTTGAACGGCGACTGAACAACTTGCTTCAGGCCGCACGGAGCCCTGAACCGATCGTCTATGATCGGTTCAAACGCCTGTTATTTTTTTCCTACCGAGCCTGAACAATGAATCAGAACGCTGAGTATTCCGCGGTCAATGACGCGGTGCGTGGGCAATTTTTAAGAAAAGTCTGGGCGCTGATCACCCCTTACTGGCGCAGTGAGGAGAAGGGCAAGGCCTGGCTGTTATTGCTGGTGGTGCTGGGGCTGTCACTGTTCAGTGTGGCGGTGTCGGTGTGGTTCAACAGCTGGAACCGCGACTTTTACAACGCCCTGGAAAAGAAGGACTACGACGCCTTCACTCACCTGCTGATGTACTTCAGCGTGATCGCCGTGGTGGCGATCGTGACCGGGGTGTTCACTTCCTATTTGCAGCAAATGCTCACCATCCGCTGGCGGCGCTGGCTGACCGAAACCTATTTTGCCAAGTGGCTGAGCCAGAAGAACTATTACCACCTGGAATACGGCGGCTACACCGATAACCCCGACCAACGTATCTCCGAAGACCTCAACGCCTTTACCAGCAGCACCCTGAGCCTGGGCCTGGGTTTTATCAGTAACCTGGTGAGCCTGGTGTCGTTCTCGGTGATCCTGTGGGGCGTGTCCGGCAGCATCGAAGTGTGGGGCATCACGATTCCCGGCTACATGTTCTGGGCGGCGCTGGTCTATGCGGTGCTGGGCAGTTGGTTGACCCACTTGATTGGTCGAAAACTGATTGGCTTGAGCAACCGTCAGCAACGCTTCGAGGCCGACTTGCGTTTCAGCCTGGTGCGGGTGCGGGAGAACGCGGAAAGCATCGCACTGTTCAATGGCGAGCCCAATGAACACCAGCAGCTGAGTGCACGCTTCGGGCGAGTGTGGAGCAACTTCTGGAGCATCATGCAGCTCAAGAAGCGCTTGAATTTCTTCACCAGCGGTTACTCGCAGATCGCGATCATCTTCCCGTTTGTGGTGGCTGCGCCGCGTTACTTTGCCGGCAAGATCGAGTTGGGCGTACTGATGCAGGTCGCCCAGGCGTTTGGCAGTGTGCAGGGCAGCCTGAGCTGGTTTGTCGACGCGTACACCGTGTTGGCCAGCTGGCGTGCGACCTGTGACCGTCTGCTGAGCTTCGGCGAGGCGATGGACGAAAACGAAGGCCGCAACATGGGTATCGAGTTGCAGCGCCAGGGCGGTGATCTGCAGATGAACAACCTCAGCCTGGACCTGGCTGATGGTCGTCACCTGCTCGAAGGCGCCAACCTGACTGTTGCCGAAGGTGAGCGCCTGATGCTCAGCGGTCGTTCCGGCAGCGGCAAATCAACCTTGCTGCGGGCCATGGGCAATTTGTGGCCAAACGGGCATGGCAACATTCGTTTGCCGGCCGAGCGTTATCTGTTCCTGCCGCAGAAGCCGTATCTGCCGATTGGTACGCTGCGTGGCGTGTTGAGTTATCCACAGGAGGAGGGCGCGTACCCGGCGGAACGTTATGCACAGGTCCTGGAAACCTGCCGCCTGGCGCATCTGATTCCGCGGTTGGACGAAGCTAACCACTGGCAGCGGATGTTGTCGCCGGGTGAGCAGCAGCGCCTGGCGTTTGCCCGGGCGTTGTTGTTTGAGCCGCAATGGCTGTACATGGATGAAGCTACGTCTGCGATGGACGAGGAGGATGAGGCGGCGCTGTATCAGGCATTGATCGATGAGTTGCCGGGTTTGAGCATCGTCAGCGTCGGGCATCGCAGCAGCCTCAAGCGTTTCCATGGGCGGCATGTGCGGATCGAGAACGGGCAGTTGGCGGAGCAGTCGCTGGTTTGAGCTTTTGGGGGTATATCCGTTATTTAGGTAACGGCCAC
>NZ_JAXCIS010000168.1:0-54293 GCF_034044025.1 Pseudomonas sp. SED1 | reverse complement strand
GATCGCATTTCAACGGGCGTTATTTATCGCGAATCGAAAAATTCGCCATATGTTCCAGTCCCTTGATCAGCGCCGAGTGGTCCCAGTTGCCGCCACCGATTGCGGCGCAGGTGCTGAATACCTGTTGGGTGCCGGCGGTGTTCGGCAGGTTGATTCCCAGCTCCTTGGCACCCGCCAGCGCCAGGTTCAAATCCTTCTGGTGCAGGCTGATGCGGAAGCCCGGGTCGAAGGTGCCCTTGATCATCCGCTCGCCATGCACTTCGAGGATTTTCGAGGAGGCAAAACCGCCCATCAGCGCTTCACGCACCTTGGCCGGGTCGGCGCCGTTCTTCGAGGCGAACAGCAGCGCTTCGGCCACCGCCTGGATGTTCAGGGCAACGATGATCTGGTTCGCCACTTTGGCGGTCTGGCCATCGCCATTGCCGCCCACCAGGGTGATGTTCTTGCCCATGGCCTGGAACAGCGGCAGGGCGCGTTCGAAGGTGTGCGGGTCGCCGCCGATCATGATGCTCAGGGTGCCGGCCTTGGCGCCGACTTCACCACCTGATACCGGTGCGTCGAGGTAGCGTGCGCCGGTCTCGTTGATCTTCGCGGCGAAGGCTTTGGTGGCGGTGGGCGAGATCGAGCTCATGTCGATCACTACTTTGTTCGGCCCAAGGCCTGCTGCAACGCCGTCGGCGCGGAACAGCACATCATCGACCTGCGGAGTGTCGGGCACCATGACGATGATGAACTCGGCTTCCTGAGCCACTTGCTGCGGGTTGGCCAGGGCCACCGCGCCAGCGTCGATCAATTCAGCCGGGGCCTTGCCATGGTGCTCGGAAAGGAACAGTTGGTGACCGGCCTTTTGCAGGTTGGCGGCCATGGGTTGGCCCATGATGCCGGTGCCGATAAATCCGATTTTAGCCATGATGAAAATCCTCTTATTGTTAGGTGTGCAGGCCTGGCGCGGCCTGCTAAACACAGGAGATCCAATGTGGGAGCGGGCTTGCTCGCGAATGGGGGCCGACATTCAGCATTGATGTCGACTGATCCACCGCTTTCGCGAGCAAGCCCGCTCCCACATTGGGTGCTGTGTTTGTTCAGTTAGATCGCGTTGTGACTTTTGAGCCATCCCAGCCCGGCTTCAGTGGTGGTCAACGGCTTGTACTCACAGCCGACCCAACCCTGATAACCAATGCGGTCCAAATGTTCGAACAGGAAGCGGTAGTTGATCTCACCGGTGCCCGGCTCGTTGCGGCCCGGGTTGTCCGCCAGCTGGATGTGGTTGATCTCACCCAGGTGCGCGGCCATGGTGCGGGCCAGGTCGCCTTCCATGATTTGCATGTGATAGATGTCGTATTGCAGGAACAGATTGGCACTGCCCACCTGCTCGCGAATCGACAGGGCCTGCGCCGTGTTGTTCAGGTAGAAGCCCGGAATGTCGCGGGTGTTGATCATCTCCATCACAAGCCGGATGCCCACCGCTTGCAGCTTGTCGGCGGCGTACTTGAGGTTGGCGACGAAGGTTTTTTCCAGGGTGGCGTCATCCACACCGGCAGGACGAATCCCCGCCAGGCAGTTGATCTGGGTATTGCCCAGCACCTGGGCATAGGCGATGGCCAGGTTGACCCCGGCACGGAATTCCTCGACCCGATGCGGGTGGCACGCCAGGCCGCGTTCGCCCTTGGCCCAGTCACCGGCCGGCAGGTTGAACAGCACTTGGGTCAGTCCGTGGGCATCGAGTTGCGCCTTGATTTCAGCCGAGCTGAACTCATAGGGAAACAGGTATTCCACACCACTGAACCCCGCGTCGGCGGCGGCTTTGAAACGAGCAAGAAAGTCCTGTTCGGTAAACAGCATGGACAGGTTGGCGGCAAAACGCGGCATGGGGTTCTCCTTAATCGAGCAGTGAAATGGCAGTCGGTGCGTCGTTGCCCACCAGTGCCAGATCTTCGAATTCGTTGACGGCGTTGATCTCGGTGCCCATGGAAATATTGGTCACCCGCTCCAGAATGATTTCAACGATCACCGGCACCTTGAACTCTTCGATCATTTCCTGGGCCTTGCGCAGTGCAGGCTGGATCTGACCTGGCTCGAATACGCGCAGGGCCTTGCAACCCAGGCCTTCGGCGACGGCCACATGGTCGACGCCATAACCGTTGAGTTCCGGCGCGTTGAGGTTGTCGAAGGACAGCTGCACGCAGTAGTCCATTTCAAACCCGCGCTGGGCCTGGCGGATCAGGCCCAGGTAGGAGTTGTTCACCACCACGTGGATGTACGGCAGCTTGAACTGCGCGCCCACCGCCAGTTCTTCGATCATGAACTGGAAGTCATAGTCGCCGGACAGCGCCACGACTTTGCGGGTCGGATCAGCCTTGACCACACCCAGCGCCGCCGGAATCGTCCAGCCGAGCGGGCCGGCCTGGCCGCAGTTGATCCAGTGACGGGGTTTGTACACGTGCAGGAACTGCGCGCCGGCAATCTGCGACAGGCCGATGGTGCTGACGTAGCAGGTGTCTTTGCCGAACACCTGGTTCATCTCTTCGTATACCCGCTGCGGCTTGACCGGCACGTTGTCGAAGTGGGTCTTGCGGTGCAGGGTGGCCTTGCGCTGCTGGCAGTCGTGCAGCCAGGCGCTGCGGTCCTTGAGCTTGCCGGCGGCTTTCCACTCGCGGGCCACTTCAATGAACATGGTCAGGGCAGAGCCGGCGTCGGAAACGATGCCCAGGTCCGGGGTGAATACGCGGCCGATTTGCGTCGGCTCAATGTCCACGTGAATGAATTTGCGGCCCTCGGTGTACACCTCCACCGAACCGGTGTGACGGTTGGCCCAGCGGTTGCCGATGCCCAGCACCACGTCCGATTTGAGCATCGTCGCGTTGCCATAACGGTGGGAGGTTTGCAGGCCGACCATACCCACCATCTGTGGGTGATCGTCCGGAATCGTGCCCCAGCCCATCAGGGTCGGGATCACCGGAATGCCGGTCAATTCGGCGAATTCCACCAGCAGTTCGCTGGCGTCGGCGTTGATCACGCCGCCACCGCTCACCAGCAATGGGCGTTCGGCCTGGTCCAGCAGGGCCAGGGCTTTTTCCACCTGGATGCGGGTCGCCAACGGCTTGGCCAGGGGCAGCGGCTGGTAGGCGTCGATGTCGAATTCGATCTCGGCCATTTGTACGTCGAATGGCAGGTCGATCAGCACTGGGCCTGGGCGACCGGAGCGCATTTCATAGAAGGCTTTCTGGAAGGCATACGGCACCTGGCCGGGCTCCATCACCATGGTTGCCCACTTGGTCACCGGCTTGACGATGCTGGTGATGTCGACAGCCTGGAAATCTTCCTTGTGCATCCGAGCACGGGGCGCCTGGCCGGTGATGCACAGGATCGGGATCGAGTCGGCCCAGGCGCTGTACAGACCGGTGACCATGTCAGTGCCCGCCGGGCCCGACGTGCCGATGCACACGCCGATATTGCCGGCCTTGGTGCGGGTGTAGCCCTCGGCCATGTGCGAGGCGCCTTCAACGTGGCGAGCAAGGACGTGATCGATGCCACCGACCTTCTGCAAGGCCGAATACAGCGGGTTGATCGCGGCGCCCGGGATACCGAAGGCGGTGTCGACCCCTTCACGGCGCATCACCAGGACAGCGGCTTCGATTGCTCTCATTTTGCTCATGGTTTTGGTGCCTCTTGCGTTTTGTAATTGTATACAAGTGGTGTTGGTCTGAAGTGTATTCACGGCGAGCGTGGCAGGTCAATCCATTTTCTTGGGTGGCCTTTACGTTCGTCGGAAGGCTTCTGGACAGGAATATTTCGACGTGTGGTGCGTATGTTTCGAAATATTGTATACAAAAAATAAATCTATTGTGTTCTATTTGTTTGATCCTGCTTTTGATCAAACAGAGCCCCACGGCTTTCCCATAACAAGATAAGGACGGCACCCATGAGCGCTTTAACCTTGAAAGTCGCAGTCAACCTGGCCAGCCACGCCATCGCGGCAGGCCGCACCATTTCGTCAGCGCCGCTGACCATTGCGGTACTCGACAGCGGCGGGCATTTGATTACGTTGCAACGCGAAGATGGCGCGAGCCTGTTGCGCCCGCAGATCGCGATCGGCAAGGCCTGGGGTGCGATTGCCCTGGGCAAGGGCTCGCGGCTGCTGGCGCTGGATGCGCAGCAGCGGCCGGCGTTTATTGCGGCGTTGAATAGTTTGGGGCAGGGCAGCGTGGTGCCGGCACCGGGCGGGGTATTGATTCGGGATCAGGAGGGCGTGGTGCTGGGGGCAATCGGGATCAGCGGGGATACGTCGGATATTGATGAGCAGTGTGCGATCAGTGCGATTGAGGGGCAGGGGTTGTGGGCGGATGCGGGGGTGTCTGCTTGATTTGATGTGACTGATGGATAGTCATCGCAGGCAAGCCAGCTCCCACAGTTGAATGTATTCACAAATCAAAATGTGGGAGCGGGCTTGCCCGCGATGGCGGCGACGCGGTCTACCGTCAAAGCCAGATCGCATCCCACAGTGGGTAGTCGCCATATTTTTTTACCAGCCCCGCCCTCAGGGGATTGGCCACGATGTACCGGGCTATGCCCTCAAGGTTTTCTTCGCGCCGCACGGCATGATCATGGAAACCTGGTTGCCAAAGACGCCCTTTACGCCCGGCAACAGCATTCACGACTCGAGTACTTTTGGATTTGACTTGGCGCATCAGGTCAGCCAACGAACCGTTTTCCAGCGAAATCAACCAGTGGAAATGATCGGGCATCACTACCCAGGCGAGTGAGGTTGCCAGTCGCTGGTTTTGCGCGATTCTGAATTGCTGCACCACCAGTCTGCCTAGCATGAAGTCGCTGAATATTGGTTCGCGATGCAGTGTGTTGCTGGTCAGAAGATAAATTCGGTTGGGCTCGTTATAGCGCCCCGTACGCAGACGACATGATGCTGGCAGATCAGGCATTCCGTTGCCCCTTTGCAGAAGTGAGTTCTGAAAGGCTAGATGGGAATGTTTTAAGGGGTGTTCCAGGTTTTGGCGGGATGTGTCCGGGAGATAGCTATCGCGGGCAAGCCCGCTCCCACAGGGGATCTCAGTCATTCATACATTCTGTGTCTGGCACACATCCAGTATGGGAGCTGGCTTGCCTGCGATGCCTTTCAGTCCGGCTCACACCCTTTAAGCACCAACCGAATAATCGTCTGCGCCGCCGCCTCATAATCCGCGTCATCCAGCTTGACCTTCCCGGTCACCGCTGAAATCTGCCAGTCAAAATCCGCATACGTCTGCGTCGCCGCCCAGATACTGAACATCAAATGATGCGGATCAATCTCTGCAATCAGCCCTCGGTCCACCCAGCTCTGAATGCAGTCGATGTTGTGCTTGGCCTGGGCATTCAGCTGTTCCACCTGCTCGGGGCTCAAATGCGGGGCGCCGTGCATGATTTCGCTGGCAAACACTTTCGAGGCAAACGGCAAATCCCGGGAGATGCAGATCTTCGAGCGAATGTACCCGCTCAGCACTTCCTTGGGGTCGCCATCGGGATTGAACGGTGTGGAGGCCGCCAGGATCGGCTCGATAATGCTTTCGAGCACCTCGCGGTAGAGGTTGTCCTTGGACTTGAAGTAGTAGTAGACGTTGGGCTTGGGCAGCCCGGCCTTGGCGGCGATGTCGCTGGTTTTGGTCGCGGCGAAGCCCTTGTCGGCAAACTCCTCACTGGCAGCCCGCAGGATCAGTTCTTTGTTGCGCTCGCGAATGGTGCTCATAGACCAGGTCATTCCTTGCCAAGACAGGCGGTCGGGCATGGTAGCACCGGCTTTGCGCAGGGCTCAAGAATCCCGCTGTAGCCCTTGCTCTGCGGGCGCTCAGCTGACTTTGTCTGTCTTGATGCTGAACGCATTCACGGTCGTACAGGCACAGGCCGGGCGCGCTGCTAGAGTTCAGGGCAGCGAGTGGCCGATCAGGTGGCTCGCCCCATCCTGATTTCGGCGTTCGAGAGAGAAACCGTGGAGAACAGCAGACGACGTACGTTCGCCTGGGCAGTTGGCACGTTGTTACTGCTAGCGTTGTTGATTGCCTTGGGTTTGCACTTCTTTGCAGGTGGGCACAAAGGCAAGCCACCCGCACCCGGTGAACCGGTCGCCGTGGTGCCTGTCGCCTTGCAGGACGTGCCGGTCTACATCGATGCCCTAGGCACCGTCACGCCGACCCGCAGTGTGACCGTGGTCACCCAGGTCGATGGCATCCTCAGCAGCGTGGAATTCAAGGAAGGCCAGCACGTCAGCAAGGGCCAGGTGATTGCGCGGATCGATGACCGTGCCCTCAAGGCCCAACTGGCCGTGGCCAAGGGTACCCTGGCCCACGACCAGGCCGTGTTAAGCAATGCCCAGCGCGATTTGGCACGCTACCGCGAACTGGTCAAGGCCGGCTCCACCAGCCAGCAAACCGTCGATACCCAGGCGTCCCTGGTTCAGCAACAACTGGGCACCGTGGCCGCCGACCAAGGCAATGTGCAGAACCTTGAAGTGCAGGTCGGTTACTGCACCATCACCTCGCCGGTCGACGGTGTGGTGGGCCTGCGCCTGGTAGACCCGGGCAACTACGTCACCACCACCAGCACCACCGGCATTGTGGTAATTACCCAGATGAACCCGGCCACCGTGGTGTTCGCGGTGCCCGAGGACGACTTGGGCGCTATCAACCAGGCCCTGGGCCGTGGCGCTGTGACGGTGCTGGCCTACGACCGCAATAAAAAAGCCCTGCTGGCCACCGGCAGCCTGTTGGCCCTGGATAACCAGGTAGACACCACCACCGGCACCATCAAGGTCAAGGCGCAGTTCGATGATTCGGGCAATGCGCTGTTCCCCAACCAGTTCGTCAATGCGCGCCTGAAGGCCGACACCTTGACCCAGGTCGCCGTGGTGCCCACCCGGGCGATCCAGCATGGCAGCAAGGGCGATTTCGTGTTCGTGGTGAATGGCGACAAGGCCAGTCTGCGCAACATCAAGACCGGCCCGTCGATGGGTGATGTGTCGGCGGTGCTCGAGAGCGGGGTCAAGCCGGGGGAGCAGGTGATCACCGAAGGCGCCGACAAGCTGGATGACGGTTCGACCGTGAAGGTCGTCGCCCAGTGAGGAGCTGCCGAGCATGAACATTTCGCGGCCCTTTATCGAACGTCCCGTCGCCACCACCTTGATGATGGTGGCGGTGCTGTTGCTCGGCCTGTTGGGGTATCACTTGCTGTCGGTGTCGGCCTTGCCCGAAGTCGATTACCCGACCATCCAGGTTTTCACCCAATACCCCGGCGCCAGCCCGGACGTGGTCAGCTCGTCGATTACCGCGCCGCTGGAACGTCAACTCGGTGAGATGCCGGGCCTCAAATCCATGAATTCCACCAGCTCCGACGGCGCTTCGGTGGTGACCCTGCAATTCGACCTGTCGCTGTCCCTGGACGTCGCCGAACAGGAGGTGCAGGCCGCGATCAACGCCGCCGGCACTTTCCTGCCTGCCAACCTGCCGTACCCGCCGGTGTACAGCAAGGTCAACCCGGCGGATGCACCGGTGTTGACCCTGTCCCTGACCTCCGACGTATTGCCGCTGACCAAGGTCGAAGACCTCGCCGACACGCGCCTGGCGCAGAAGATCTCGCAGATCACCGGCGTCGGTCTGGTGACCATCAGCGGCGGCCAGCGTCCGGCGGTGCGGGTCGAGGCGAATACCTCGGCGCTCAACAGTCTTGGCCTGTCCATCGACGACCTGCGCAGCTCGCTCGGCACGGCCAACGTCAATCAGGCCAAGGGCAATATCGACGGCAAGTTCCAGGCGTATTCCATCGGTGCCAACGACCAGCTGCAATCGGCCGAGGAATACCGCGACCTGGTGATCGCCTATAAAAACGGCGCGCCGATTCGCCTGTCGCAGATCGCCACTTCCACCCAGGGCCCGGAGAACCCGCGCCAGGCCGCGTGGACCAACAGCACGCCGTCGATTGTGCTGAACATCCAGCGCCAACCCGGCGCCAACGTGATTCAAGTGGTCGACCGCGTGCAGCAATTGCTGCCCAAGCTGCGGGCCAGTTTGCCGGGCACCTTGAAGGTCGAGGTGCTGACCGACCGCACGCAAACCATCCGCGCCTCGGTCACCGATGTGCAGTACGAACTGGCCATGGCCATCGCGCTGGTGGTGATCGTGATTTTCGCGTTCCTGCGCAACGTGCCGGCCACGATCATTCCCGCCGTCACCATTCCGTTGACGCTGGTGGGTACCCTGGCAGTGGCCTATGCGTTGGGCTTCTCCCTGAACAACCTGACGCTGATGGCGCTGACCATCGCCATCGGATTCGTGGTGGACGACGCCATCGTGATGATCGAAAACATCACGCGCTATATCGAGGCGGGAGACTCACCGCTGGAGGCGGCGCTCAAGGGCTCGGAGCAAATTGGCTTCACGATTATTTCGCTGTCCATCGCCCTGATCGCAGTGATGATCCCGCTGCTGTTCATGGGCGATGTTGTCGGCCGGTTGTTCCGTGAATTCGCCATGACCGTGGCCGTGACCATTGTTATCTCAGCCTTCATCTCGCTGACCCTGACGCCGATGATGTGCGCGCGAATGTTGAAGAATAAGCACCAGGAGCGCCGCGCGGATTTCTTCGACCGCATCAACACCCACTACGTGCGTGGCCTCGACTGGGTACTGGCGCACCGCACGTTAACGCTGATCTCGATAGCGCTCACCGCCGCGCTGACCCTGATGATTCTGGTGATCATGCCCAAGGGCTTTTTCCCCGACCAGGACACCGGCCTGATCCAGGGTATTTCCCAGGCGGCGCCGACGGTTTCGTTCCAGCAGATGCAGACCGAACAACAACGTCTCGCCGCCCGAATCCTCAAGGACCCGGCCGTGCAAAGCCTGTCGTCCTTCGTCGGGATTGACCAGACCAACCCGACCATCAACCAGGGCAACCTGCTGATCAACCTCAAGCCGCGGGGTGAACGTGACAGCGCCACCAAAGTGATCCGCCGGCTCTCCGATGCCAACGCCGACGACGCTGGGATCCGCCTGTACCTGCACTCGGTGCAGGACCTGACCCTCGACGCCACGGTGTCCACCACCAGCTACCGCCTGGGTCTGCAAGCCACCGACCCGGACGAACTGGAAACGTGGACCAACAAGCTGCTGGCCGCGATCAAGCAAGACCCGATGTTCACCGACGTGCAAAGCCAGGCGATGCAGTTTGGCAACCAGATCCAGCTGACGTTCGACCGCGCCACCGCCTCGCGGCTGGGCATCACGCCCCAGGCGATCGATGACGTGCTGTACGACGCCTTCGGCCAGCGCCAGGTGTCGACGATCTACACCCAACTCAACCAGTACCACGTGGTAATCGCCACCGACCATCCGCCGCGCAACTTGCCTGACCTGCTCACGGGGTTGTACGTGGACATCCCGGGCGGCGGTGTCGCGCCGCTGTCGAGCATGGCGACCCTGCAGGTGGTGCGGGCCCCCGTCACCATCAACCGGCTGGGCCAGTTTCCGTATGCCGACGTGTCGTTCAACCTCGCGCCCGGCCAGACCCTTGGCGCGGCGGTGACGCGGCTCAAGGACATCGAGGCCAAGGTCGGTCTGCCGCTGTCGGTGCAGGCCAACCTCGAAGGTGCGGCGGCGACGTTCGAGCAATCGCTGTCGAATCAGGTGTTCCTGGTGGTGGCGGCGATTGTGGTGGTGTACCTGATGCTGGGGATTCTGTACGAGAGCTTTGTGCACCCGGTGACGATCCTTTCGACGCTGCTCTCGGCGGCACTCGGAGCCTTGCTGGCGCTGCTGGCGACCGGCACGCAGTTCGACATTATCGGTTTGATCGGCATTGTGTTGCTGATCGGCATCGTGATGAAAAACGGCATCATGATGGTCGACTTTGCCCTGGAGTTATTACGTGAGGGTGGCCTGAGCCCCACGGCGGCGATCCGTCAGGCGGCGGAGTTGCGGTTCCGGCCGATCCTGATGACCAGCATGGCCTCGCTGTTCGGCGCGGTGCCGCTGGCGCTGGGGACGGGGATTGGCTCGGAGCTGCGTCATCCACTGGGCATCGCGATTATCGGCGGGTTGTTGCTCAGCCAACTGCTGACGCTGTTTTCCACGCCGGTGATCTTTCTTGCCATGCACAGCCTGGGGCAGCGCTTCAGCCGCCGTCCGGCTGAAGCGGTCTGATGGCGATGAACCTCAGCGCGCCGTTTGTTCGCCGCCCGATTGCAACCACCTTGATGGCGGCCGGCCTCGCGCTGTTTGGCGCGTTGGCCTTTATGTTGCTGCCGGTGGCGCCGCTGCCGGAGGTGGATTTCCCCACCATCAGCGTCAGCGCCTCGTTGCCCGGTGCCGAGCCCACCACGGTCGCCAGTTCGGTGGCCACGCCGCTGGAGCGCCAGTTCGGGCAGATTGCCGGGGTCACGCAGATGACGTCGTCCAGCAGCTTGGGCTCGGCACGGATCATTTTGCAGTTCGACCTGAACCGCGACATTGACGGCGCCGCCCGGGACGTGCAGGCCGCGATCAACGCCGCCCGCAGCAACCTGCCCAGTGACCTGTCGGGCAACCCGACGTACCGCAAGGTCAACCCGGCCGACTCGCCGATTTTGATCATCAGCCTGACCTCCGACAGCGCCACGCCGGGGCAGATGTATGACGTGGCCTCGACCCTGCTGGAGCAGAAGTTGTTGCAGACCACCGGCGTCGGTGACGTGACGGTGGGCGGCGGCGCGCTGCCGGCGGTGCGGGTGGAGTTGAACCCCGACCGGCTCAACCAGTACGGCGTGAGCCTGGAGCAGGTGCGCCAGGTGATCAACGCCTCCAACGTCAACCTGCCCAAGGGCAACGTGGCCATCGGCGACCGTAACTACGGCATTGTCGCCAACGACCTGTTGCTCGATGAAAAGGACTACGGGCCGCTGGTGGTCAAGGCGCACAACGGCGACCTGATCCATATCTCCGACCTGGGCTACGTGCGCGAAGACGTGCAGGACCTGCGCAACTTCGGCCTGTCCAACGGCAAGCCGGCGGTGCTGCTGGTGGTGTTCAAGCAGCCGGGGGCCAACGTGATCGAGACGGTGGACGCGGTGAAAGCCTCGCTGCCGTTTCTGCAAAGCTCGATTCCGGCGACGATCAAGCTCGACTTGCTGATGGACCGCACCACCACTATTCGCGCCTCGTTGCACGACGTCGAGATCACGTTGCTGGTGTCGATCCTGTTGGTGACGTTGGTCACGTTCGGTTTCTTCCGCGACTGGCGCAGCACCCTGGTGCCGGCGATCGTGGTGCCGCTGTCGCTGCTCGGCACCTTTGGCGCGATGTACTTCCTCGGCTACAGCCTGAACAACCTGTCACTCATGGCGCTGACCATTTCCACCGGTTTTGTGGTGGACGATGCGATCGTGGTGGTGGAAAACATCATGCGCCACCTGGAGCGCGGCAAGACCCGGGTGGAGGCCGCGCTGGAAGGGGCCCGTGAAGTCGGCTTTACGGTACTGACCATCAGCGTGTCCCTGGTGGCGGTGTTTATTCCGCTGCTGCTGATGGGCGGGATTGTCGGGCGGCTGTTCCGTGAGTTTTCGGTGTCGTTGTCGGTAGCCATCGTGATTTCGATGGTGATCTCCCTGACGGTCACGCCGATGCTCGCCAGTGTGCTGTTGCGCGCGCCGAAGGAGATTCACCAAGGCAACGAACATCCGGATTCACGTTTTCACCGCTTCTACGATCGCACCCTGGGTTGGGTGATCGACCATACGGTGCTGATGGGGTTCGGCACGGTGTTGGTGATCGTCCTCGCCGGCGTGTTGTATGTGCTGGTGCCCAAGGGCTTTTTCCCCCAGGAAGACACCGGGCGCTTGCAGGGCAGCATCCTGGCGAACCAGAGCATTTCCTACGGGGCGATGCAGAAGGACTTCACCGAGATCAACCGCAAGGTGATGAAAAACCCGAATATCGAAACCGCCGCCGGGTTTGTCGGCGGCGGCGGAGGCGGCGGTGGGGCGGTCAACAGTGCGCAGATGTTTGTCTTGCTCAAGCCGCTGGGGGAGCGCAAGGACAGCGCTACCGAAGTCATCGGGCAAATCCGTCGCAGCCTCGGCGACCTGCCCGGCACCAAGCTGTATTTGCAGTCGGCCCAGGACATCACCGTGGGTGGCCGGCAAAGTGGCGCGCAGTACCAATACACCCTGACCGCCGATGACCAGGAATCGCTGGATGAATGGGTGCCCAAGGTGGTGGCGGTGCTGCGTAAGTTTCCACAACTGACCGACCTCAATACCGACCAGCAGGACAACAGCCTGCTGGCCAATGTGCAGATCAATCGCGACACGGCGGCGCGCCTCGGGGTGAGTATCTCGGCGGTCGACCAGGCGCTGTACGACGCCTTTGGCCAGCGCCAGGTCGCCACCCTGTATCGCGCGGCCAACCAGTACCACGTGGTGATGGAAATCGCCCCGGAATACTGGACCGACCCTTCCGCGCTCAAGGGCATTTATGTGCCGACGGGCACCCAGGCCACGACCACCAAAGGCACTACGGCAGCGCCCAACCTGACCACCGGACAGACGCTGGTGCCGCTGTCGGCGCTGGCGGACAACACGGTGGCGCGCACCGCGATTTCCATCAGTCACCAGGGCACGTTCCCGGCGGTGACCATCTCGTTCAATCTGGCCCCCGGCACGTCCATCGGCCAGGCGACGGCGATGGTGGACGATGCAGTGAAGCAACTGCGCATGCCCGCCAGTGTGGTCGGCCAGTTTGCCGGTACGGCCCAGGTGTTCCAGTCGTCGGTGGCCAGCGAGCCGTTGCTGATCGTCGCCGCGCTGCTCTCGGTGTATATCGTGCTGGGCATCCTCTACGAAAACCTGATGCACCCGCTGACCATCCTCTCGACCTTGCCCTCGGCCGGTGTCGGCGCGTTGATCGCCTTGCTGCTGACCGGCACCGAGCTGTCGATCATTGCGCTGGTGGGGGTGATTCTGTTGATCGGTATCGTGAAGAAGAACGCGATCATGATGATCGACTTCGCGATCACCGAGCGGCGGGAGTTCGGCCTCACGGCCAAGGAAGCGATTCGCCGGGCCTGCCTGATCCGCTTTCGGCCGATCATGATGACCACCCTGGCGGCGATCCTTGGCGCGCTGCCGCTGGTGCTCGGTACCGGCTACGGTTCGGAGTTGCGTCGGCCGTTGGGGATTTCGATTATTGGTGGCCTGCTGTTCAGCCAGGTGCTGACGCTGTACACCACCCCGGTGATTTACCTGTGGCTTGACCGGGCGTCACAGCGCCTGGGTCGGCGTAAGGAAGCAAGGTTATGAACGTGAAATACAGCGTGCTTTGCATCAGCCTGCTGCTCGGCGGCTGCATGGTCGGGCCCGATTACCAGAAGCCCGCCATGGAACTGCCGCAGACCTTCAAGGAAGGCGCGCAGTGGCAGCGCGCGGCGGCCAACCCCCAAGGGGCGATGGACAGTCAGTGGTGGCTGGCTTATCAGGATCCGGTACTGAACGATTTGGTGGCGCGCTCGGCGAAGGCCAACCAGTCGATCATCGCGGCGGAGGCGGCTTATCGTCTGGCCCAGGCACAGGTGGCGTCCAGCCGGGCGGGGTTGTGGCCCACCGTTGGCGTAGGGTTGTCGGGTACGCGGGGAACGGCGGGCAGCGGCACGTCGAGCACCGTCACCAACGCTGGCGGCGTGGAAAACAGTGTCAGCGCAACCTTGACCGCCAGTTGGGAACCGGACCTGTGGGGCCTGGTGCGGCGCGGGATTGAGTCCAGCCAGGCCACGGCCCAGCAATCCGATGCGTTGCTGGCCGGAGTACGGTTGTCCATCAGCTCCAGCGTGGCGAGTAACTACCTCGCCCTGCGGCAGATGGACATCGACGTACGCCTGTTGCAGCAACAGCAGAAGATCAACCAGCAACTGCTGGACATGATCCAGGTGCAGTTCACCCAGGGCGTCGCCACCAACGACCAGTTGCTGGTGGCCCAGGATCAACTGACCACTTCGATTGCCGACCTGCAGACCTCGCTGCGCGACCGCGAGCAATACGAACACGCGCTGGCGGTGCTGGTGGGCGTGGCGCCGAGCGAGTTTGCCGTAGCTGTTCGGGATGACTACCGCTTCGTGCTGCCGCGTCCCCCTTTGACCCTGCCTTCGACCTTGCTGCAACGGCGTCCCGATGTGGTAGCGGCGGAGCGCTCGGCCGCGGCGGCCAACGCGAAAATCGGCGTGGCCGAAGCCGCGTTTTTCCCGACGTTGGACCTCACCGCCGAGGCCGGCTATCGCGGCAGCGCCCTGGGCGGATTGTTCTCCTTGCCCAATCGCATCTGGACGTTGGGGCCGGCGCTGGCGGAAACGCTATTTGACGGCGGCGCCCGTGAAGCGGCGGTCAGGCAGGCCGAGGCCAGCTACGACCAGATCGCCGCCAACTACCGGGGCACCGTGCTCAGCGCTTTGCAGAACGTCGAAGACAACCTATCGGCGATCAACCATCTGCAAACCCAGGCCGATGCGTTCCAGCAGGTCTACCAGCGCAATCAGCAACTGTTCGGCAGCCAGGAAGCGCAACTGCGCGCCGGCACTGTGAGCCAGGAGAATGTGCTGACCCAGCAACTGGTGCTGCTGCAAGCCGAGCAGAATCTTCGCGACACCCAGGGCCAACTCAGCCAGGGCAGTGTGGCGCTGATCCAGAGCCTGGGTGGCGGTTGGCAAACCCCTCAGCACTGAACGGCTCGCTAACCCGGTGTGCGCCGCGTTATTCTCGGCACACTTTGAATCACGGGAAGCCTGAGCCATGGCAGGAAGCAGTTTGCTGGTATTGATCGACGACATCGCCGCGGTGCTCGACGATGTAGCGTTGATGACCAAGATGGCCGCGAAGAAAACCGCCGGCGTGTTGGGGGATGACCTGGCGCTGAACGCCCAGCAAGTCTCCGGGGTGCGCGCCGAGCGGGAAATCCCGGTAGTGTGGGCGGTGGCCAAGGGTTCGTTCGTCAACAAGCTGATTTTGGTGCCGGCTGCGTTGCTGATCAGCGCATTTGCGCCGTGGGCGGTGACGCCGCTGTTAATGCTGGGCGGCGCTTATTTGTGTTTTGAAGGCTTCGAGAAACTCGCGCATACCTTCTTTCACAAACGCACCGAAGAACAGGCGCACTTGGTGGAAGCGGTGGCGGATCCGGCCACGGACCTGGTGGCCTTCGAGAAGGACAAGATCAAGGGCGCGATCCGTACCGATTTCATCCTCTCCGCCGAAATCATCGCCATCACCCTCGGCACCGTGGCCGATGCGCCGCTGATGCAGCAAGTGATCGTGTTGTCGGGTATTGCCATCGTCATGACCATCGGCGTCTATGGGCTGGTGGCCGGTATCGTCAAACTCGATGACCTGGGCCTGTGGCTCACTCAGAAGCCCGGCCAGGCTGCGCGCAGTATTGGCGGAGCGATCTTGCGGGCCGCACCGTACATGATGAAAAGCCTGTCGGTGATCGGCACGGCGGCGATGTTCATGGTCGGCGGCGGCATCCTGACCCACGGTGTGCCGGTGGTGCATCACTGGATCGAGACGGTGAGCCAGAGTACCGGCGGCCTGGCGTGGTTGATGCCGACGTTGCTCAATGCGGTGGCGGGGATCATTGCCGGGGCCGCGGTATTGGCGGTGGTCAGCGTGGTGGGTAACCTTTGGAAGCGGGTGAGGGCGTAGGCACTTGATCGAGCGGCGGCAATTCAGCGGGGGCATGAAAGGCAAGAACCTCCGTTATCTGAATGAAAATCCCGGCGAGGCCCGTCAAACGGTGCGTGCGGGATTTGTGTTGCTCGAACATTTCTCGCTGCCGGCGTTCACCCAGGCGCTGGATACACTGATCACCGCGAACCTGCTGCGGCCTGCGTCGTTTTCTACCTCGACCTTCGGCTTGCAGGAAGGCGAGGTGACCAGCGACCTGGGGCTGGTGATCCGGCCTGATGCGCGGCTTGAGTCTTCGGTGCTTAAAGAGTTGGACCTGCTGGTGATTTGCGGTGGCTACCGCACCGAACTGAAGGCCTCCGACGAATTCATCCATCTGCTGAAAAGCGCTGCGGAGCAGGGTGTGAGCCTCGCCGGCTTGTGGAATGGCGCGTGGTTCCTCGGGCGTGCGGGTTTGCTGAGCGGCTATCGATGCGCCGTGCACCCGGAACATCGCCCGGCCCTGGCCGATTTCTGCAAGGCGACGCAGGTCAGCAGCGAGCCGTATGTGATTGATCGCGACCGGCTGACGGCATCAAGCCCTTCCGGTGCGTTTCATATGGCGCTGGACTGGATCAAGGGGCTGTACGGCAAAGCGCTGGTGGAGGGGATCGAGGACATCCTGGCGTTTGAGGAGTCGCGCTACCGGCGGGTGAAACCGACCGAGAACGTCTGCTTGAGCGCGCCGTTGCGCGAGGTGGTCAACCTGATGGATGCCAATCTCGAAGAGCCCCTGGAGCTTGAACAACTGGCGGTGTATGCCGGCCGTTCCCGGCGCCAGTTGGAGCGTTTGTTCAAGGAGCAGCTTGGCACCACGCCCCAGCGTTATTACCTGGAACTGCGCATCACCGAGGCCCGCCGGCTGCTGCAACATACCGAGCTGTCCCAGGTCGACGTGCTGGTGGCCTGCGGGTTTGTCTCGCCGAGCCATTTCAGCAAGTGCTACAGCGCGTACTTTGGCTACAGGCCGTCCAAGGAAAAGCGCCTGGTCAAATAGCCGGGAATTGGCATTCGCGGCAAATATAGATACGATGCTAATCATTAGCTTGCTATCTATATGCGGGTTTCATGAAATCCTCCACCTTTGAACTCCCTGATTTCTGGCAAGCGACGCTGGCCCCGTCCCGCAACGATCTGCTGTTTGCCTTGCGCAACATGATCGCCGGCGGGGTCGCGTTGTACCTGGCCTTCTGTTTCGACTTGCAGCAGCCGCAATGGGCCCTGACCACTGTGTTCATCGTTGGCCAGTCCACCAGCGGCATGGTCTTGGCCAAAGGCGCGTATCGGCTGGTGGGCACGTTTGTCGGGGCCATGGTCTCCATCGCGATGATCGGTGTGTTAGGCCAGGCGCCGTTGTTGTTCCTGCTGTGCATGGCACTGTGGCTGGCGTTCTGCACCACCGGGGCTTCGTTGCTGCGCAATCACGCGTCCTATGGCTTTGTGCTGGCGGGTTACACCACGGCGATTATTGCGCTGCCGGCTACGGCGGCACCGCTGGGAGTGTTCGATGAGGCGGTGGCGCGCTGTCAGGAGATCAGCCTGGGGATCCTCTGCGCCTCCATCGCCAGCACGATTTTGTGGCCGCGCCGGGTCGAGCAGGTCCTGGCGGTTCAAGCGCGCGCCGCCTGGCAGGCCGGGGTGCGTGCCGCCGCTTCGGAGCTGTTGGGTAACGATCAGCGTAAAGGGTTGCTCGACGCGTTGAGCCGCCTGGTGGCGGTGGACAGCCAGCGCGACCACGCCTGGTTTGAAGGGCCCAAGGGCCGGCGGCGCTCCCAGGCCTTGCGGGTGCTCAGCCGTGATCTGCTTAGCCTGCTGCGGGCAGCGCGAGGTGTGGCGCGCCAGCGGATGATGCTCGATGAGACGGCTGCGGTGCTGCCATTGATTGAAGCGGTGGCGGGCGCATTGCAGCAAGAGCGTCTCGATGACTTGCCGTTGCTGGCGCAACGGCTCGGCCTCGCGTTGCAGGATCCGCTGCTTGGCCAGGAGGTGCACTTTTGCCTGATGCAACTGGCTCGAGTACTGCGTTTGATTGAGCTGGGGGGATTGACCCTGGTCGCGGTCGAACAGGGCAGGGTACCGCCCGGCGCGCCGGGGGCGATGTCCTGGCACCGGGATATTGAGCAGGGCGTGCTCGGTGGGTTGCGCAGTGCGTTGGCGTTCCTGGCGGTGGCGGCGTTCTGGATCTTTACAGCATGGCCTTCGGGTTTGGGCGCGGTGTCGATTTGTGGTGTGGTGCTGAGCCTGTTTGCGGCACGGGAAAACCCGTCGGCCTCAAGCCTGAATTTCCTCAAGGGCATTGCGCTTTCGATCCCGGTGGCGGGGTTTGTGTGCTTCGTGCTGTTGCCCGGCTTCGATGGCTTTCCCTTGTTGTGCCTGGCGTTGGGGGTACCGCTGTTTTTCGCCTCGCTGTGCATGAGCCGCCTCAAACTGGCGGCCACGGCCTCGGCGTTCTGCATCTTTTTCGTCAACAATGTCGGGCCCAGCAATGTGATGACCTACGACTTCGCCGCCTTCCTCAACAAGGCCATCGCGACGCTGGTGGGTGTCGGGATTGCCGTGGTGGTGTTTCGGCTGATCCAGCTCAATCCGGGTGAGCATCACTATCGGCGGATGTTCAAGGCGTCGTTGTTCGACCTGGCGCAATTGACCTCGCGCCCGCTGGAACAGGCTGAAAGCTGGTTTGGCGGGCGCATGGCGGACCGGCTGATTCGCTTGTCGCGCTACAGCGAAACCTTGCCTGCTGATCGCCGCGCGCATTGGGACAACGGATTGCTGGGGTTGGACCTGGGGGATGAGATGCTGGAGTTGCGCGCGTGCCTGGCGGGCAGTCGTGGCGGGTTGGCGATTGAGCGTGATCGCTACTTGCGGGCGTTGGAGGCGGCGCTGGAGGAGGGCGGACCGAGCATGGCGAATGAGTCGCTGATGGATGCGGCCAGCGTTGCGATGCTGGAGGCGCTTGAGCAGCCCTCGGTATTGACGGAACAGGATCGGGAAATGGCCAGGGCGGCCGTGCTGCAGTTGAGGTTTACGTGGCGTAAGTGGTGTCGGCGGGGAATGTAGGCGCTGGCAAGCCAGCGCCTACGGGGGGCATTACTCGGCGATCTGCAACTTGCGCGCCTCGGTGTACACGTAGCGCACCTTTTCATACTCGAACGGCGAGTTCATCTGGCCGTAGCGGAAGCTGGTCTGGTAGCGCTTGTCGACAGCGCGCAGGGCCCAGATTTCCGGGTGGTTTTCGCTGACCTTGGACACGTTCAGGAAGTTGATCTCGGTCTCGGCGCCGTAGTCCACCAGCAGGCCGGTGGTATCGCGCAGGTTCGACGGACCAAACAGCGGCAGCACCAGGTAGGCGCCGCCCGGTACCCCGTAGAAGCCCAACGTCTGGCCGAAGTCTTCGCTCTGGCGCGGCAGGCCCATGGCGGTGGCCGGGTCCCACAGGCCGGCGATGCCGATGGTGGTGTTGAGCAGCAGGCGGCCGGTGGTTTCCAGGGAACGATGGCCCTTGAGTTGCAGCAGGCTGTTCAACAGGTTGGGCACATCCCCCAGGTTGTTGAAGAAGTTGCTGACACCGGTGCGCAGGAAACTTGGGGTGACGTAGCGGTAACCGTCCACCACCGGCAGGAACACCCACTGGTCGAAGCGGTAGTTGAAGTGGTACACCCGGCGGTTCCACGACTCGAGCGGGTCGTAGACATTCAGGGCGTTGACCGACGAGCGCTCGAACTCACGCTGGTCCAGGCCAGGGTTGAACTTGAGATGGCTCAGTGGCTCCTTGAAGCCATCGGAGTCGATTACGGTCGGCGTGTGAGCCTTGCTGTTGTCGGCATTGGCCACGCCCGCGCACATCAGGGCGGCGAGCAGCAGAAGATATTTAGCCACGGAAGAACTCCAGCATGGCGTCGGCGTTGACGCGGTAATTGAGGTTGCCGCAATGGCCGCCCAGGGGGTAGACGGTCAAGCGATCGCCGAAGGTTTTACGCAAGAAACCAAGGTCGCCCGGGCCCAGGATCACGTCGTCGGCGTTGTGCATGACGGCGATTTTCGGGCTGTCGTGCAGGTAGTCCTTGAGGGCATACAGGCTGACCTGGTCAACCAGTTGCAACAGGCTGCCGCCGTCGGAACGGGCGCGCCACATCGGGATCACCTGTTCGGTGAGGTAGCAGTCGAAGTCGCACTGCAGCGCACGCTTGAGGAATGGGGTGAGGCTGGTGCCTTCGCTGATCGGGTACTTGGGCGGGATGATCAGGCCGCGGCGGTTGATCAGGTCCGAGGTGAAGGCAATGTCGGCCGCCGAGAAGCGGAACGAGGTGCCGATCAGCATCGCCATCTGTTCGTTGGTCAGGTGTTCCTTGGAGTTCTGGAAGTCGTAGAGCAGGGCATCGTTCAGGTCGATGTAGCCCTTTTGCTGGAAGTAGCGGGTCAGTTTGTTCAACACCAGTTCATAGAAGGTGGTGCTGTTGTTGATGCCTTTGACCTCGGTCTGCACCAGCTTGTCGAGGTTGGTGATCGAGGTATAGAGGTTGACCGGCGGGTTCAGCAGCAGGACTTTCTTGAAGTTGAAGCTGCGACGGGTTTCGTCCAGTTTGCTGACAAAGGCTGCGTCGAGGGCGCCGAGGCTATAGCCGGTGAGGTAGAAGTCGGTCACGGGCAACGTCGGGTTTTGCGCGCGTACCGCCTGCATCACGCGGTACATGTCTTCGGCGTCTTCCTGGCTGATGCCGGGGGTGGCGAAGCGCGAGGCGGCGGCGATGAAGTCGAAGCTGGTGGGGGACGACAGTTGGACGACGTGGTAACCGGCCTTGTAGTACAGCTTTTTCAGGTATTCGTTGATGGTGCTGTCAAAGCGTGCGCCGGTGCCGGCGATCAGGAAGATCAGCGGTGCGGCACGGTCTTGCTTGGCGATGCGGTAGGTGAGTTTCTTCACCGCCCAGAAGTTGTCGGGCAGGCTGAACTCGCGCTCGGGGCGCATCGTCAGGGTGTAGTCGGACTGATTGATTTCATCGTCGGACGGCAGTTCCGGCCGCAGGTTCGGCGGGGTGGTCGCGATGGTTGCTTCAAACGGGTTGGTCAAAGGGTAGCCATAGCTGGCTTGGTCGATATCGACCGCCAGTGCTGACGCACTCAGAAAAAGGCTGCCCAACAGGGCCGCACAGCGCAAGGAACGGAGCATGACTAAATCCCTAAGAGGAAAATGTGCTGAATTGGAGTTCGCAGGCTATGACCACCGCGTTGCTGCCGAAGTGCCAGCCTTCGGCACTAAAAGTCGGAAAAAACGTCGGAATCGGGGTAATAGTAGCGAGACGATACACTTTGGCAGGCACTATTGAATACTTATCTGTTTCCAAGCCTTGCCAACGGCTGCCGGGGGATTAAGCTGGGCGCCGTTTTCGTCTATCGGAGTGCCCCATGTCCCGCCGTTTTCCGCTGATCCTGTTGCTTATTGCCCTGCCGCTTTGGCTGGCCGCCAGTTATGGCGCGCGTTATGGATTCATGGAGGATGGCCGCTGGGTTGGCATTTGTGCTGACGAAGCCAGCCGCTGGGAATGCCAGGTGCGTTCCAACCTGGGGTTGATGATTCACTTCAAGGTGCTGGGCTGGGCGGCGTTGGTCACGTCGGTGCTGGCGTTTTTTGTGCCGGGCCGGGCCGGGTGGGGGGTGGCGGTGTTGGCGCTGGTGTTCGGCTTTCCGGCATTGGCGTTGTACAACACGACGTTTGCGGTGTTTGCGGTGGTGATTGCGGGGTTGCGGTTGGTCCGTAAGCCTCGCATCGCCTGACAGGGCCTCTTCGCGAGCAAGCCCGCTCCCACTTTTGACCGAGTACATCCCTTGGAATGCGGTCGAGTGTGGGAGCGGGCTTGCTCGCGAAAGCGGTCTTAAGCCTTGCGCACCCGCAAGCAACGCCACAATGCTACGACCATGAGCAGGCTAACCACCGCCCAACCCCACGCCTGCTGGTTCATCACCCCTTCACGGTACAGCTGCGGCGCAATGCCGGCACCGATGATGAACGCCAGCAATGCAATCTCCCGACGCAGCCCGCTCACCGGACGCACCAGGTACACCAGCGCCGGCAGCACCAGCGCGGCACTCGGGAAGCTGCGATAACGCGGGTCAAACACCAGCGCCAGCATCATGACCGCACCGGCGAACCCGGCGATTGCCACCAGCCAGCCAGCGCGTTGCTCGATCCAGTTGAAGGCGCGTCCACGCCAACCTTCACGTGCACTCAATGCCAGGGCGGCGTGCGCCAGTACCGCAAGGTTCAAGGCCACCAGCAATCCAGCCCACACCCACTCATCGGCGAAGCGCGCTGTGACCCGGTTCAATTCTGCCCAGGTGCCGATCGAGCAGGCAGCCGCGGCGCCGAGCAACGGCAACAACAACGCAGCACGAGTGGTGCGCACGCGGCCGCCAAGCAGCAGCGTACCCAGCAGGATAATCCCGCCAACCCCCAGCCAAACCGGCCAGTACGGCACATTGGTCACCGGCCCTGCCAGCACGCCTTTGTCCTGGCGATCCGCATCGAACAGACCCCAGTAACCACCCACAGCACCTTCGCTGGCGCGTTTCCACGGCTGGTCAAACGCTTCGATCAAGTTGTAGTGCCAGCCATTGGCTTCAGCCATGGCCACGAACCCACGCATGAACTTGGCTTCGTTGACCCGGCTCGGCACTGCGGTTTCCCGCTGGCGGCCTTCGCTCGGCCAGCCGGTCTCGCCGATCATTACATCCTTGGGCGCGAACTTGTTGCCGAAGGTCTGGCGAACATCGCCCACATGCTTGAGCGCCTGGTCGATGCCCGACGGGTCATCTTCCCAGTAAGGCAGCAAGTGAATGGTCAGGAAATCCACCGCCGGGGCGATTTCCGGGTGTTGCAACCAGAACTCCCACACGTCGGCATAGGTGACCGGCTGCTTGATCTGGCTTTTGACCTGGTGGATCAACTTGACCAACTGCGCGGCGGTAACTTCCTTGCGCAGCAGGGTTTCGTTACCCACGATCACCGACGTGATGACGTCGGGGTTGGCGTTGGCCGAAGCGATCAGCGCATCGACTTCTTTCGCCGTCGCCACCGGATCACTGCTGACCCACGCGCCGCTCATCAGCTTCAGGCCGTGTTTGCGCGCCAGTTCGGGCAAGGCTTCAAGGCCGGTCTGGGAGTAGGTGCGGATGCATTCAAAACGGGTGGACAGCAACGCGAGGTCGGCGTCCATGCGCTCGGGGCGCAGTTTGAACGGCTGGTCGAACGGCGATTGGTCTTTGTCGAAGGGCGTGTAGGACGCGCATTGCAGCTTGTGGCTGGCGCTCGCCACGTCCGGCAGCACCACCGGTTGGCCAAGGCCGTACCAATAGCCGCCGAGGGCCAGCACACCGAGGATCAGGGCAAATAAATAAGGCAGGAGCGGGAAACGTGCAGTCGCGGGCATGATCAGGCCGTCTGGGGGCAAAGGCGCGCATCTTACCCGGATTTGTGCCCTCCCAGTGGGGCAGCATAATTTTGACATGCAAAGTTCGGGCGGGATCGTCGGTGAATATCCTACAAATCGTCCTGCTGGCGATGTGATGTCGTTTCTTGCTCACCTGAGGTCGTAGTCAGAGCAGGTCGCTTGTGGCAGCAGGTTGATTATCGAAGTGTCAGCCCTCCACTGATGAGGCACCCACGTGATCGATGCGCGTGAAGGGGGCGCGGTGCACCACATAACAACAGGTTGACGTCGCTCGGCATCCGTCGGGCGCAGCACTTTCGGGGAAGCACTATGAAGATGCGACGACTCTTGGGCGCAGCTGCCACGCTGGTAGTTGCGATGAGCTCCACACTGGCCAGCGCCGACAGCAAAACCCTGAGCATCGGCTATGTGGATGGCTGGTCGGACAGTGTCGCCACCACCCACGTGGCGGCAGAAGTGATCAAGCAGAAGCTCGGTTATGACGTGAAACTGCAAGCGGTCGCCACCGGGATCATGTGGCAAGGCGTGGCCACCGGCAAACTCGACGCCATGCTCTCCGCCTGGCTGCCGGTGACCCACGGCGAATACTGGACCAAGAACAAGGACAAGGTGGTCGACTACGGCCCCAACTTCAAGGACGCCAAGATCGGCCTGATCGTGCCTGAGTACGTGAAAGCCAAATCCATCGAAGACCTCAAGACCGACACCACCTTCAAGAACAAGATCGTCGGTATCGACGCCGGTTCAGGCGTGATGCTCAAGACCGACGAAGCGATCAAGGCCTATGGCCTGGACTACAAGCTGCAAGCCAGTTCGGGCGCGGCGATGATCGCCGAGCTGACCCGTGCCGAAGACAAACAGGAATCCATTGCGGTCACCGGTTGGGTGCCACACTGGATGTTCGCCAAGTGGAAACTGCGTTTCCTGGACGACCCAAAAGGAATTTATGGTGCTGCTGAAACCGTCAACAGCATCGGCAGCAAAGGCCTGGAAAAGAAAGCCCCGGAAGTCGTGGCGTTCCTGAAGAAATTCCAGTGGGCCTCCAAGGATGAAATCGGCGAAGTGATGTTGGCGATCCAAGAGGGCGCCAAGCCTGAAGCGGCGGCCAAGGATTGGGTGGCCAAGCACCCTGAGCGTGTCGCCGAGTGGACTGCTAAGTAATACCCAAAACGGTAGGAGCGAGCTTGCTCGCGAAGAAGGCAAGGGCACCGCGATCATCCAGAATGAACGCGTTATCGTTGACGTTTTTCGCGAGCAAGCTCGCTCCTGCAATTGTTTCTGCACACCCGTAAACCCTCGCTACACTCCTTCTACTACTAAGGTCGTCTGGAACCTGTTCCTCAGCCGCATACAGTGGATATGTTCCAATAATAAAAAGCTGTGCTGCGAGGATAAAAACAATGAACGACAGCATTTACCTCTCGATTCAAAACAGCCCGCGTTTCAAGGAGCTGGTTAGTAAAAGGGAAAGATTCGCCTGGATTCTCTCGGCAATCATGCTTGGGCTGTACTCCGCTTTCATTCTTCTGATTGCCTATGGGCCACAAATACTGGGGGCCAAGATCAGCCCCGGTTCGTCCATCACGTGGGGGATCCCTATCGGGGTCGGGCTGATTGTGTCGGCCTTCATCCTCACTGGCATCTATGTACGACGCGCCAACGGCGAATTCGACGACCTGAACAATGCGATTCTCAAGGAGGCTGCGCAATGATCCGTCGTCTATTGGCTGTACTCGGCGCCTCGGCCTTTGCACCTGCCGTTTGGGCGGCAGATGCATTGACCGGCGAAGTGCATAAACAACCGCTGAATATCGCAGCGATCCTGATGTTCGTGGCCTTTGTTGGCGCGACCTTGTGCATCACCTACTGGGCGTCCAAGCGCAACAAGTCGGCGGCTGACTACTATGCGGCCGGCGGCAAGATCACCGGGTTCCAGAACGGTTTGGCGATTGCCGGTGACTACATGTCGGCGGCGTCCTTCCTGGGGATTTCCGCGCTGGTGTTCACCTCCGGCTACGACGGCCTGATCTACTCGATCGGCTTCCTGGTGGGCTGGCCGATCATTCTGTTCCTGATCGCCGAGCGCCTGCGTAACCTGGGCAAATACACCTTTGCCGACGTGGCGTCCTACCGCCTCGGGCAAACCCAGATCCGCAGCCTGTCGGCGTGCGGTTCGCTGGTGGTGGTGGCGTTCTACCTGATCGCGCAGATGGTCGGCGCGGGCAAGCTGATCCAGCTGTTGTTCGGCCTTGATTACCACGTTGCGGTGATCCTGGTGGGCATCCTGATGTGCCTCTATGTGTTGTTCGGCGGCATGCTGGCGACCACCTGGGTACAGATCATCAAGGCAGTGCTGCTGCTGTCCGGTGCCTCGTTCATGGCACTGATGGTGATGAAACACGTCAACTTCGACTTCAACATGCTGTTTGCCGAGGCGATCAAGGTTCACCCTAAAGGTGAAGCGATCATGAGCCCGGGCGGCCTGGTGAAAGACCCGATTTCGGCGTTCTCCCTCGGCCTGGCACTGATGTTTGGTACCGCTGGCCTGCCGCACATCCTGATGCGCTTCTTCACCGTGAGTGACGCGAAGGAAGCTCGCAAGAGCGTGCTGTATGCCACTGGCTTCATCGGCTACTTCTATATCCTGACCTTTATCATCGGCTTTGGCGCGATCCTGCTGGTCAGCACCAACCCGGCGTTCAAGGATGCTGCAGGTGCCTTGCTCGGCGGTAACAACATGGCGGCGGTGCATCTGGCCAACGCGGTGGGCGGCAGTATTTTCCTGGGCTTCATCTCGGCCGTGGCGTTTGCCACCATCCTGGCAGTGGTTGCCGGTTTGACCCTGGCGGGTGCTTCGGCGGTGTCCCATGACCTGTACGCCAGCGTGATCAAGAAAGGTAAGGCCAACGAGAAGGATGAGATTCGCGTATCGAAGATCACCACCATCGCCCTGGCAGTGCTGGCGATTGGCTTGGGTATCCTGTTTGAGAGCCAGAACATCGCGTTCATGGTGGGCCTGGCGTTCTCCATTGCGGCGAGCTGTAACTTCCCGGTGCTGCTGCTTTCCATGTACTGGAAAAACCTCACCACCCGCGGTGCAATGATTGGTGGCTGGTTGGGCTTGGTCAGTGCCGTTGGCCTGATGATCCTCGGCCCGACCATCTGGGTCTCGATCCTGCACCATGAGAAGGCGATTTTCCCTTACGAGTACCCGGCGCTGTTCTCGATGATCATTGCGTTCGTCGGTATCTGGTTCTTCTCCATCACCGACAAATCGGCGGCGGCAGAGAAGGAGCGTGCATTGTACTTCCCGCAGTTTGTGCGTTCGCAGACGGGTCTTGGGGCGAGTGGGGCGGTTTCTCACTAAGGGTTGTATCGAGATAGCTATATAAGTTGCACTGACAAAAATGCCCCGGTCGAGAGACCGGGGCATTTTTTTATGGGGAAAGCGGTGCATGGGGCACAAACAAATACGGCCTCCATAAGGAGGCCGTATTCGGTGCAGCTAAGCGGTTATCGCAAGACAATGCTTATTTGCGGTCTTCCAGCTTGGTGATGTCACGCGACTCGTAGCCGGTGTACAGCTGGCGCGGGCGGCCAATCTTGTACGGGCTGGAGAGCATTTCTTTCCAGTGGGAGATCCAGCCCACGGTCCGCGCCAGGGCGAAGATCACGGTGAACATGCTGGTTGGAATGCCGATCGCCTTGAGGATGATCCCCGAGTAGAAGTCGACGTTCGGGTACAGCGAGCGCTCGATGAAGTACGGGTCGGTCAGGGCGATCTCTTCCAGGCGCATGGCCAGTTCGAGTTGCGGATCGTTCTTGATGCCCAGTTCCTTCAGCACTTCGTCGCAGGTCTTCTTCATTACGGTGGCGCGCGGGTCGCGGTTCTTGTAGACCCGGTGACCGAAGCCCATCAACTTGAACGGATCGTTCTTGTCCTTGGCCTTGGCGATGAACTTGTCGATGTTCGAGACATCGCCGATTTCATCGAGCATGGTCAATACGGCTTCGTTCGCACCGCCGTGGGCAGGGCCCCACAGTGCGGCGATGCCGGCGGCGATACAGGCGAACGGGTTGGCACCCGAAGAGCCCGCCAGGCGCACGGTAGACGTCGAGGCGTTCTGTTCGTGGTCGGCGTGCAGGATAAAGATCTTGTCCATCGCGGCGGCCAGCACCGGGCTGATCGGTTTGATCTCGCACGGGGTGTTGAACATCATGTGCAGGAAGTTTTCCGCGTACGTCAGGTCGTTGCGCGGGTACATCATGGGTTGGCCCATGGAGTACTTGTAAACCATTGCGGCCAGGGTAGGCATCTTGGCAACCAGGCGGATCGCGGAGATTTCGCGATGCTGCGGGTTATTGATGTCCAGGGAGTCGTGATAGAAGGCCGACAGGGCGCCGACTACGCCGCACATGACGGCCATCGGGTGGGCGTCGCGACGGAAGCCGTTGAAGAAGGTCTTCAACTGCTCGTGAACCATGGTGTGGTTCTTCACGGTGCTGACAAACTGGGCCTTTTGCTCAGCTGTTGGCAATTCGCCATTAAGCAGCAGGTAGCAGGTTTCCAGGTAGTCCGACTGTTCAGCAAGCTGTTCGATCGGGTAACCGCGGTGCAGCAAGATACCGTTATCACCGTCGATATAGGTGATCTTCGACTCGCAAGAGGCGGTCGACATGAAGCCTGGGTCGAATGTAAAACGGCCCGTGGCCGTCAGGCCCCGTACGTCGATAACATCGGGACCAACGGTGCCGGTTAAAATGGGCAGCTCGACGGGGGCTGCGCCCTCGATGATCAACTGCGCTTTTTTGTCAGCCATGTGGCCTCCTATTTATGCTTCAAATCATCAGACAGACCCCCCACGCAGGGCCCGCACCACTATAGTGAGATAAATTCAGATGTCAATTTGCCTAAAGTCTTGCTCCAGAAGGCTTTAACCGTACTTTTTCCTCGAAATTACCTGCCGTTTACGCCTTTTATGCCGCCAGCGCAATGCGCTATTAGGGTGAGGAGTGCGCGTTGTCATTAGTTGCCTAACTGTCTATACTCGGCCTCCGACCGCCAGGGGCTTTTGGGCCCGTTTTGATGGGGGTCGCACTCCCTGGGTGGTGGTTACCTGACCAGTGCACTCCCCAACAACTTTGCCCTGATTGTTAGGGGCTCTTCAGTGTGAAAAAAAGCCGTGAATAGCCAACGACCTGTAAACCTAGACCTAAGGACCATCAAACTCCCCATCACCGGCGTAACGTCATTCCTGCACCGTGTATCCGGCATCATCCTGTTTCTTGGCCTGGGCATCATGCTTTATGCATTGAGCAAATCCCTGGGTTCGGAAGAAGGGTACGCCGAGGTGAAGGCATGCTTGACCAGTCCGCTGGCCAAATTCGTCGCCTGGGGCCTCCTGTCCGCTCTGCTTTATCACCTTGTGGCCGGTATTCGCCACTTGATCATGGACATGGGTATCGGTGAGACGCTGGAAGGCGGCAAGCTGGGCTCGAAAATCGTCATCGCCATTTCCGTGGTGCTGATCGTTCTGGCGGGAGTTTGGATATGGTAACCAGCGTTACGAACCTGTCGCGTTCGGGCCTCTATGACTGGATGGCGCAACGTGTGTCTGCGGTTGTTCTCGCGGCTTATTTCATCTTTCTGATCGGGTACCTCGCGGCGAACCCTGGCATTGGCTACGCCCAATGGCACGGCCTGTTCGCTCACAACGGGATGCGCATCTTCAGTCTGCTGGCCCTTGTAGCCCTGGGCGCTCACGCCTGGGTTGGCATGTGGACCATCGCGACCGACTACCTGACGCCAATGGCGCTGGGCAAGTCCGCGACAGCAGTACGGTTTCTCTTCCAGGCAGTATGCGGCGTTGCGATGTTCGCTTACTTCGTCTGGGGTGTGCAGATTCTTTGGGGTATCTGATTCATGGCTAACACAGTTAATACGCTTTCATTCGACGCCATCATCATTGGCGGCGGCGGTGCCGGCATGCGCGCTGCGCTGCAACTGGCCCAGGGCGGTCACAAGACTGCCGTGATCACCAAGGTGTTCCCGACCCGTTCCCACACCGTTTCGGCCCAGGGTGGCATCACTTGCGCCATCGCCTCCGCCGATCCAAACGATGACTGGCGCTGGCACATGTACGATACCGTCAAGGGTTCCGACTATATCGGTGACCAGGACGCTATCGAATACATGTGCTCCGTCGGCCCGGAAGCGGTCTTCGAGCTGGAACACATGGGTCTGCCGTTCTCCCGTACCGAACAGGGCCGCATCTACCAGCGTCCGTTCGGCGGTCAGTCCAAAGACTTCGGTAAGGGTGGCCAGGCCGCTCGTACCTGCGCCGCAGCCGACCGTACCGGTCACGCGCTGTTGCACACCCTGTACCAGGCCAACCTGAAGGCCGGCACCGTATTCCTCAACGAATACTACGGCGTCGACCTGGTGAAGAACGAAGACGGTGCCTTTGTAGGCATGATCGTTATCTGCATCGAAACCGGCGAAACCTCTTACGTGCGGGCTAACGCCACCGTATTGGCGACCGGCGGTGCAGGCCGTATCTACTCGTCCACTACCAACGCCCTGATCAACACCGGTGACGGTATCGGCATGGCCCTGCGTGCAGGCGTTCCGGTACAAGACATCGAAATGTGGCAGTTCCACCCCACCGGCATCGCCGGCGCCGGTGTACTGGTTACAGAAGGTTGCCGTGGTGAAGGTGGTTACCTGATCAACAAGAACGGCGAGCGTTTCATGGAGCGTTATGCTCCGAACGCCAAAGACCTTGCCGGTCGTGACGTTGTAGCCCGTTCCATGGTTAAAGAGATCATCGCCGGTAACGGCTGTGGTCCTGATGGCGACCACGTAATGCTGAAGCTCGATCACCTCGGTGAAGAAGTTCTGCACAGCCGTCTGCCAGGCATCATGGAGCTGTCCAAGACCTTTGCCCACGTTGACCCGGCTGTTGCGCCGATCCCGGTTGTTCCAACTTGCCACTATATGATGGGCGGCGTTGCCACCAACATTCATGGCCAGGCGATCACCCAGGACGCCGACGGCGTTGACCAGATCATCCCTGGTCTGTTCGCGGTAGGTGAAGTGGCTTGCGTATCGGTTCACGGTGCCAACCGTCTGGGCGGCAACTCGTTGCTCGACCTGGTGGTATTCGGTCGCGCCGCCGGCCTGTTCCTGGAGCAGACCCTGAAGGAAGGCGTTGATTACGCTCGTCCACGCCAGTCCGACATCGACGCTGCCCTGGCGCGTCTGGATGGCTTGAACTCGCGTACCGACGGCGAAGACGTTGCTTCCCTGCGCAAAGAGCTGCAAAGCTGCATGCAGAACTACTTCGGTGTGTTCCGTACCGGCGAATACATGCAGAAAGGTATTGCCCAGTTGGCTGACCTGCGTAAGCGCATCGCCAACGTCAAGATCAACGATAAGAGCCAGGCGTTCAACACCGCTCGTATCGAAGCCCTTGAGCTGCAAAACCTGCTGGAAGTGGCTGAAGCAACTGCCATCGCCGCAGAAGTTCGCAAAGAGTCCCGCGGCGCTCACGCCCGTGAAGACTTCGAAGAACGCGACGACGTTAACTGGCTGTGCCACACCCTGTACTTCCCGGGTGACAAGCGCGTAGCTAAGCGTGCCGTGAACTTCTCGCCAAAAACAGTCCCTACGTTTGAACCAATGATTCGGACTTATTAAGGGTGGCCGATATGTTGAAAGTCAGTGTTTATCGCTACAACCCTGATCAGGACGCCGCGCCGTTCATGCAGGAATTCCAGGTCAATACCGGTGGTAAAGACCTGATGGTGCTGGACGTACTGGCCTTGGTTAAAGAGCAGGACGAAGGTTTCTCCTATCGTCGCTCTTGCCGTGAAGGTGTCTGCGGTTCCGACGGCATGAACATCAACGGCAAAAACGGCCTGGCGTGCATCACGCCGCTGTCTGCCGTGGTTAAAGGCAACAAGCTGATCGTTCGTCCACTGCCAGGTTTGCCGGTTATCCGTGACCTGGTCGTCGATATGAGCATCTTCTACAAGCAATACGAAAAGGTTAAGCCATTCCTGCTGAACGACACTCCGGCTCCGGCCATCGAGCGTCTTCAGACTCCGGAAGAGCGCGAGAAGCTGGACGGTCTGTACGAGTGCATCCTGTGCGCTTGCTGCTCGACTTCCTGCCCGTCCTTCTGGTGGAACCCCGACAAGTTCCTGGGCCCAGCTGCCCTGCTGCAAGCGTACCGCTTCCTGGCAGACAGCCGTGATACCAAGACTGCCGAGCGTCTGGCTTCACTGGATGACCCGTTCAGCGTATTCCGCTGCCGCGGGATCATGAACTGCGTCAACGTATGTCCTAAAGGCCTGAACCCGACTAAGGCCATTGGTCACGTACGTAGCATGTTGCTGCAAAGCGGCGTGTAACCGACGTTGTAGTAAAAGCAGGACCGTTGTGCCCGTAGATGCTACGGCGCAGGCTTCAACCGGCGCCGTAGTTTTAACTTGAGCAGCGACTTACAAAGACGCGGCTCTTATTTTGAAGAAATGAGACAAGCAGGGGCATTCGGGTTGGTACCCGAACTATCAGCGTGATCCTAAGTGGCTTGTTTTGGTCGCTGCACTTGGCCTTTTGCAAGCAAACTCGGTGTTTTCGCCGGTGGTGTCCCCAAATCGAGGGTGACCAAGCATGCAAGAAAGCGTGATGCAGCGCATGTGGAACAGCGGCTATCTTTCAGGTGGTAACGCTGCCTATGTGGAAGAGCTTTATGAGCTCTACCTGCACGACCCTAACGCTGTGCCAGAAGAATGGCGCACCAAATTTCAGACGTTGTCTTCAGACGGCAACGCTGCCACCGATGTATCGCACGCAACAATTCGCGATCAGTTCGTGCTGCTGGCAAAGAACCAGCGCCGCGCCCAGCCGGTTTCCGCCGGTAGCGTGAGCAGTGAGCACGAGAAGAAGCAAGTTGAAGTACTGCGACTGATCCAGGCCTACCGTATGCGTGGCCACCAGGCAGCCCAGCTTGACCCGCTGGGGCTGTGGCAGCGTCCTGCACCTGCAGACCTGTCGATCAATCATTACGGCTTGACCAATGCCGATCTTGATACGACCTTCCGTGCCGGCGACCTGTTCATCGGCAAAGAGGAAGCGAGCCTACGCGAAATTCACGAAGCGTTGCAGCAGACATATTGCCGCACCATCGGTGCCGAATTTACGCACATCACTGATTCCGAGCAGCGCCACTGGTTCCAGCACCGTCTTGAAGGCGTGCGTGGTCGCCCGGTGCTGTCTGCGGACGTCAAGAGCCACTTGCTCGAGCGCGTCACAGCAGCGGAAGGCCTGGAAAAATACCTGGGCACCAAATACCCGGGCACCAAGCGTTTCGGCCTGGAAGGCGGCGAAAGCCTGATCCCGATGCTCGACGAGCTGATCCAGCGTTCCGGTTCCTACGGCACCAAGGAAATCGTGATTGGCATGGCTCACCGTGGCCGTTTGAACGTGCTGGTCAACACCTTCGGCAAGAACCCGCGCGAGCTGTTCGACGAGTTCGAAGGCAAGAAGAAGGTCGAGCTGGGTTCCGGTGACGTTAAATACCACCAGGGCTTCTCGTCCAACGTAATGACCACCGGCGGTGAAGTTCACCTGGCCATGGCGTTCAACCCATCCCACCTGGAAATCGTTTCTCCAGTGGTCGAGGGGTCGGTACGTGCTCGCCAGGACCGTCGTAATGACTCCACCGGTGAGAAGGTCCTGCCGATTTCCATCCACGGCGACGCGGCATTCGCCGGTCAGGGCGTGGTCCTGGAAACCTTCCAGATGTCGCAGACTCGCGGCTTCAAGACCGGCGGTACGGTTCACATCGTCATCAACAACCAGGTGGGCTTCACCATCAGCAACCCACTGGACGCACGCTCTACCGAGTACGCGACCGACGTTGCCAAGATGATCCAGGCGCCGATCCTCCATGTGAATGGTGATGATCCGGAAGCCGTGTTGTTCGTGACCCAGTTGGCCATCGATTACCGCATGCAGTTCAAGCGTGACGTGGTCATCGACCTGGTCTGCTACCGTCGTCGCGGTCACAACGAAGCGGATGAGCCTAGCGGCACCCAACCGTTGATGTACCAGCAAATCACCAAGCAGCGCACCACCCGTGAGCTGTATGCCGATAGCCTGATCAAGGCCGGCGTGGTGGACGATGCACGTGTTCAGGCGAAGATCGATGAATACCGCAACGCGCTGGATAACGGTCTGCATGTAGTAAAAAGCCTGGTTAAAGAGCCGAACAAAGAGCTGTTCGTCGACTGGCGTCCGTACCTGGGCCACGCCTGGACTGCGCGTCACGACACCTCGTTCGATCTGAAAACCCTGCAGGAACTGTCGGCCAAGCTGCTGGAAATTCCAGACGGTTTCGTCGTACAGCGCCAGGTTGCGAAGATCTACGAAGACCGTCAGAAGATGCAAGCCGGCGGCCTGCCGATCAACTGGGGTTACGCTGAAACCATGGCGTACGCGACCCTGGCGTTCGAAGGTCACCCGATTCGCATGACCGGCCAGGACATCGGCCGCGGTACGTTCTCGCACCGTCACGCTGTGTTGCACAACCAGAAAGACGCGGGTACCTACATCCCGTTGCAGAACCTGTACGAAGGCCAGCCACGTTTCGACCTGTACGATTCGTTCCTGTCCGAAGAAGCCGTACTGGCGTTCGAATACGGTTACTCGACCACCACGCCTCAGGCGCTGGTGATCTGGGAAGCCCAGTTCGGCGACTTCGCCAACGGTGCCCAGGTGGTTATCGACCAGTTCATCACCAGCGGCGAGCACAAGTGGGGCCGTCTGTGCGGTCTGACCATGCTGCTGCCACACGGTTATGAAGGTCAGGGTCCGGAGCACTCCTCGGCCCGTCTGGAGCGTTACCTGCAATTGTGCGCCGAACACAACATCCAGGTGTGCGTGCCGACTACCCCGGCCCAGATCTACCACTTGCTGCGTCGCCAGGTGATCCGCCCGCTGCGCAAGCCGCTGGTAGTGCTGACCCCGAAATCGCTGTTGCGTCATAAATTGGCCATCTCGACCCTGGAAGATCTGGCGGATGGTTCGTTCCAGACCGTTATTTCAGAAATCGACACCCTGGACGCGGCTAAGGTCACTCGCCTGATCCTGTGCAGCGGCAAGGTTTACTACGACTTGCTGGAAAAACGCCGTAGCGAGGGCCGCGAAGACATCGCCATCGTGCGGATCGAGCAGCTTTACCCGTTCCCGGAAGACGACCTGATGGAGGCCATCGCGCCTTACACCAACCTCACCAACGCGGTGTGGTGTCAGGAAGAACCGATGAACCAGGGCGCTTGGTACAGCAGTCAGCATCATCTGCGTCGCAGCATCGGCAACCACAAACAGGCCCTGGGCCTGGAGTACGCCGGTCGTGATGCTTCTGCTGCACCTGCGTGTGGTTATGCGTCGATGCACGCCGAACAGCAGGAAAAACTGCTGAAAGATGCTTTCACTGTTTAACGCCTTCGCGCTGACTGAAACCGAATTTTAAGGACCCACAGATAATGGCTATCGAAATCAAAGCCCCGTCATTCCCGGAATCGGTTGCCGATGGCACCGTTGCCACCTGGCACAAGAAACCAGGCGAGGCCGTCAAGCGTGACGACCTGATCGTCGACATCGAAACCGACAAGGTCGTGCTCGAAGTGTTGGCTGAAGCTGACGGCGTGCTGGGCGCAATCGTTGCCGAAGAAGGCGCTACCGTTCTGTCGAACCAGGTTCTGGGCTCGATCGAAGAGGGCAGCGCTGCTGCCGCTGCTCCTGCTGCCGCCGCTCCTGCACCGGCCGCTGCTGCTGCCGCAGCTCCAGCTGCTGCACCGGCTGCGGGCGGCGAAGATCCAATCGCTGCACCGGCTGCACGTCAGCTGGCTGATGAAAACGGCATCAACCTGGCGTCCATCAAAGGCACCGGCAAAGACGGCCGTGTGACCAAGGAAGACGTGGTTGCCGCGGTTGAAGCCAAGAAAAACGCTCCAGCTGCCGCGCCTGCCAAGGCGGCTGCCCCGGCTGCCGCTGCTCCTGTGTTCGCCGCTGGCGACCGCACCGAGAAGCGCGTACCGATGACCCGCGTGCGTGCCACCGTGGCCAAGCGCCTGGTTGAAGCACAGTCGAACATGGCTATGCTGACCACGTTCAACGAAGTCGACATGACCGAAGTCATGGCCCTGCGTTCGAAGTACAAAGACCTGTTCGAGAAGTCCCACAACGGCGTGCGCCTGGGCTTCATGTCGTTCTTCGTGAAAGCGGCCACCGAAGCGCTGAAACGCTTCCCGGCAGTCAACGCTTCCATCGATGGCAGCGACATCGTTTACCACGGTTATGCTGACGTCGGCGTTGCCGTGTCCAGCGACCGTGGCCTGGTGGTACCGGTTCTGCGTAACGCCGAACTGATGAGCCTGGCTGAAATCGAAGGCGGCATTGCCAACTTCGGCAAGAAAGCCCGTGACGGGAAACTGACCATCGACGAGATGACCGGTGGTACCTTCACTATCACTAACGGTGGTACTTTCGGTTCGATGATGTCGACTCCGATCGTCAACCCGCCACAAGCTGCGATCCTGGGCATGCACAACATTCTGCAGCGTCCTATGGCGATCAACGGCCAAGTGGTTATCCGCCCGATGATGTACCTGGCGCTGTCGTACGATCACCGCCTGATCGATGGTAAAGAAGCCGTGACTTTCCTGGTGACCATCAAGAACCTGCTGGAAGACCCGGCTCGTCTGCTGCTGGATATCTGATAAAGCGGCGGTGCGCCGCACCCCCCGGTCTGCCGCAAGGCAGGCCGGAGTGCGGCTCACGGCTTGAAGCTTTTAGCTAAAGAGGATTTTTTTTCATGTCGCAGAAATTTGACGTTGTAGTGATTGGCGCAGGCCCTGGCGGCTACGTTGCCGCCATCAAGGCCGCACAACTGGGCCTCTCGACTGCTTGCATCGAAAAATACACCGACAAGGAAGGCAAACTGGCTCTGGGCGGTACTTGCCTGAACGTTGGTTGCATTCCTTCCAAGGCGCTGCTGGACAGCTCCTGGAAATTCCACGAAGCGCAAGACGGTTTTGCCATCCACGGCATCAACCACGCTGGCGTGACCATGGACGTGCCAGCAATGGTCGGCCGCAAGGCCAACATCGTTAAAGGCCTGACTTCCGGCGTTGCTACCCTGTTCAAGGCCAACGGCGTTACTTCCCTGCAAGGCCACGGCAAACTGCTGGCCGGCAAGAAAGTTGAAATCACCAAGCCTGACGGTTCGGTAGAAGTCATCGAAGCCGAGAACGTGATCCTGGCTCCAGGTTCGCGTCCAATCGACATTCCACCGGCTCCAGTTGACCAGAACGTGATCGTCGATTCGACCGGCGCCCTGGAATTCCAATCGGTTCCAAAACGTCTGGGCGTGATCGGCGCTGGCGTGATCGGCCTGGAACTGGGTTCGGTCTGGTCCCGTCTGGGTTCGGAAGTGACCGTGCTGGAAGCCCTGGATACGTTCCTGCTGGCTGCCGATACCGCAGTGTCCAAAGAAGCGTTGAAAACCCTGACCAAACAAGGTCTGGACATCAAGCTGGGCGCTCGCGTTACCGGTTCCAAGGTTAACGGCGAAGAAGTCGTCGTGACCTACACCGACAAGGATGGCGAAAAAACCATCACTTTCGACAAGCTGATCGTAGCCGTTGGTCGCCGTCCGGTGACCACTGATCTGCTGGCTTCCGACAGCGGCGTGAACATCGACGAGCGTGGCTTCATCCACGTTGACGATCACTGCGCTACCACTGTGCCGGGCGTCTACGCCATTGGCGACGTGGTTCGCGGCATGATGCTGGCGCACAAGGCTTCCGAAGAAGGCATCATGGTTGTCGAGCGCATCAAGGGTCACAAGACCCAGATGAACTACGACCTGATCCCATCTGTTATCTACACCCACCCGGAAATTGCATGGGTCGGCAAGAACGAACAGCAGTTGAAAGCTGAAGGCGTTGAAGTTAACGTCGGCACCTTCCCGTTTGCCGCTTCTGGCCGTGCCATGGCAGCCAACGACACCGGTGGTTTTGTCAAAGTCATCGCTGATGCCAAGACTGACCGCGTATTGGGCGTCCACGTGATTGGCCCGAGCGCTGCAGAACTGGTTCAGCAAGGCGCAATCGGTATGGAATTCGGCACCAGCGCCGAAGACATCGGCATGATGGTTTTCTCCCATCCGACCCTGTCTGAAGCGCTGCACGAAGCCGCGTTGGCAGTGAATGGCGGCGCCATCCACATCGCCAACAAGAAGAAGCGCTAAGCGAGATAATAAGAAACCACGGCGGTTGCCCGTCGTGAGCCTTGTGCGCAAGACTCACCGCGGAATATCCGCTGGACGCAGTCTTGCGCAGTTTCACCACCCAGGGTTCAGGCCTTTGGTGGTTTGACTGTGCAAGCAGCAGTCACAGGTGGCGCGGCACTCAATAAAGAGCGCAGCGCCGAATGCGCAGTACCTAACGAAGACGGTAATAAGCATGAATCTTCACGAGTATCAGGGTAAGCAGCTGTTCGCTGAGTACGGCCTGCCAGTATCCAAGGGTTACGCAGTAGACACCCCGGAAGCAGCAGCAGAAGCTTGCGACAAAATCGGCGGCACCGAGTGGGTTGTCAAAGCCCAGGTTCACGCTGGTGGTCGCGGTAAAGCGGGCGGCGTTAAGCTGGTTCGCAGCAAAGAAGACGCCAAAGCCTTCGCTCAGCAGTGGCTGGGCAAGCGTCTGGTGACTTACCAGACTGATGCCAATGGCCAGCCAGTCACCAAGATCCTGGTTGAATCGTGCACTGATATCGCTAAAGAGCTGTACCTGGGCGCTGTCGTTGACCGTTCGAGCCGTCGCATCGTGTTCATGGCCTCCACCGAAGGTGGCGTGGACATTGAGAAGATCGCCGAAGAAACCCCAGAAAAAATTCTGAAAGCCACTATCGATCCACTGGTTGGCGCTCAGCCATTCCAGGGTCGCGAGCTGGCATTCCAGTTGGGTCTGGAAGGCAAGCAAGTTGCCCAGTTCGCCAAGATCTTCGTAGGTCTGGCCAAACTGTTCCAGGATCACGATCTGGCCCTGCTGGAAGTGAACCCGCTGGTGATCAAGGCTGACGGCGATCTGCATTGCCTCGACGCCAAGATCAACATCGACGCCAACGCCATGTACCGTCAGCCTAAGCTGAAGACTTTCCACGATCCGTCGCAAGACGATCCGCGCGAAGCGCACGCTGCCAAGTTCGAACTGAACTACGTAGCCCTGGAAGGTAACATCGGTTGCATGGTCAACGGTGCTGGCCTGGCCATGGGTACCATGGACATCGTCAACCTGCATGGCGGCAAACCAGCCAACTTCCTCGACGTAGGCGGTGGTGCCACCAAAGAACGCGTTACCGAAGCGTTCAAGATCATCCTGTCCGACTCCAACGTCGCTGCAGTACTGGTCAACATCTTCGGCGGCATCGTTCGTTGCGACATGATTGCCGAAGGCATCATCGGTGCAGTGAAAGAAGTTGGCGTTAAAATCCCGGTTGTTGTTCGCCTTGAAGGTAACAACGCTGAACTGGGCGCTAAAGTACTGGCAGAAAGCGGTTTGAACATCATCGCTGCTACCAGCCTGACCGACGCTGCTCAACAAGTTGTCAAAGCTGCGGAGGGCAAATAATGAGCGTCCTGATCAATAAAGACACCAAGGTTATCTGCCAGGGTATTACCGGTTCGCAAGGTAGTTTCCACACCCAGCAAGCCATCGAATACGGCACCAAGATGGTCGGTGGCGTTACTCCTGGTAAAGGCGGCACCGAGCACCTGGGTCTGCCAGTGTTCAACACCGTGAAAGAAGCTGTAGCTACCACTGGCGCCACCGCCAGCGTGATCTACGTTCCAGCTCCTTTCTGCAAGGACTCTATCCTGGAAGCAGCATTCGGCGGCATCAAGCTGATCGTTTGCATCACCGAAGGCATTCCTACCCTGGACATGCTGGACGCTAAAGTTAAGTGCGACGAGCTGGGCGTAGTCCTGATCGGCCCTAACTGCCCAGGCGTGATCACTCCAGGCGAATGCAAGATCGGCATCATGCCAGGTCACATTCACTTGCCAGGTAAAGTCGGTATCGTTTCCCGTTCCGGCACCCTGACCTACGAAGCTGTTAAGCAGACTACTGACGCCGGTTTCGGTCAGTCGACTTGCGTCGGCATCGGCGGTGACCCGATCCCAGGCTCGAACTTCATCGACATCCTGAAACTGTTCCAGGAAGACCCGAAGACCGAAGCGATCGTGATGATCGGTGAGATCGGCGGTTCGGCTGAAGAAGAAGCGGCTGCCTACATCAAGGCACACGTGACCAAGCCGGTTGTTTCCTACATCGCTGGTGTGACTGCCCCTGCTGGCAAGCGCATGGGCCATGCTGGCGCAATCATCTCTGGCGGCAAGGGTACTGCAGACGAGAAGTTTGCTGCCCTGGAAGACGCAGGCGTTAAAACCGTGCGTTCGCTGGCAGACATCGGCAAGGCTTTGGCCGAGCTGACTGGTTGGGCTGTCAAGTAAGCCTCGCGCTTAACTGACGCTTCACCACACAAAGGCCACCTTCGGGTGGCCTTTGTGCATTCTGCAGGTTGGTGGAGATCAACATGTGGGAGCGGGCTTGCTCGCGAAGGCGGTGTATCAGTCAACAGATCCATAACTGAAAGACCGCATTCGCAAGCAAGCCCGCTCCCACATTCGATCGCATTTCAAAATTTAAATATAAAAACGCGACATAAAAATGTCGCTTATCGGACAGTTCGCCCCGCAACAGTGCGTTTGACCCGCAAATTCGTTAGGCTAGCCGCCTCTTTATGCGTACGCATCCCAAAAGGAAGCCTCGCGCCAGACCGGTCGGTCCCTATCAGGACCGGCAGTATTTCCCTCATCCATAGGGAAGCCCTCTCTAAATTCCGATTCAGTAGTGTGGTATTTCCTCAAATGAAAGTGTTGAAAAGCCAGGACATCCTGGCGTTGGGCTTTATGACCTTTGCCCTGTTCGTGGGCGCCGGCAACATCATCTTCCCGCCTATCGTCGGTTTGCAGTCCGGGCCACATGTCTGGATGGCGGCGCTGGGCTTCCTGATCACTGCGGTCGGTTTGCCGGTGATCACCGTGGTCGCCCTGGCCAAGGTCGGTGGCGGCATGGACGCGTTGAGCAGCCCAATCGGCAAGATCGCCGGTGGCTTGCTGGCAGCGGCTGCCTACCTGGCCGTCGGCCCGTTGTTCGCCACCCCGCGAACCGCGACCGTGTCGTTTGAAGTGGGCCTGGCGCCGCTGACTGGTGAAAGCCCGCTGGCGCTGTTCCTCTACAGCTCGGTGTACTTCCTGTTGGTGTTCTTCATCTCCCTGTACCCAGGCCGTCTGCTGGATACGGTCGGTCGCTTCCTGGCGCCGTTGAAGATCATCGCCCTGGCCGTATTGGGCATCGCTGCCTTTGCCTTGCCGGCTGGTGACGTGGGTGTCGCTACCCCTGAATATGTCGCGGCACCGTTCTCCCAGGGCTTTATCAATGGTTACCTGACCATGGATACCCTCGGCGCCCTGGTGTTCGGCATCGTGATCGTCAACGCGATTCGCTCCCGTGGCGTTGAGTCGCCGAAGCTGATTACCCGCTACGCGATCATTGCCGGGCTGATTGCCGGCGTGGGCCTGGCCCTGGTGTACATCAGCCTGTTCCGCCTCGGTTCGGGCAGCCATGAAGTGGCCGCCGGTGCCGCCAATGGCGCCGCCGTGCTGCACGCTTACGTCCAGCACACCTTCGGCTCCCTGGGCAGCGGCTTCCTCGCCGTGCTGATTTCCCTGGCGTGCCTGGTGACCGCTGTAGGCCTGACCTGCGCCTGCGCCGAGTACTTCAGCCGAGTGTTGCCGCTGTCTTACAAGACCCTGGTGGTGATCCTGGCGGTGTTCTCGCTGTTTGTGTCCAACCTGGGCCTGACCAAGCTGATCGCCTTCTCGATCCCGGTACTGACCGCGATCTACCCGCCGTGCATCGTGCTGGTGGCCCTGAGCTTCTGTAAGGACTTCTGGCAGGAGCAGGGCCGGATCGTCGGCCCGGTGATGCTGGTGTCGTTCATCTTCGGCTGCATTGACGCGCTGAAGGGCGCAGGCCTGGCAGACTGGATGCCATCGCAACTGGCTCACCTGCCGCTGAGCGAGCAGGGCCTGGCGTGGCTGGTGCCTTCGGTGATGACCCTGGTCGTTGCTGTAGTGGTTGACCGTGTTCTGGGCAAGCGTAGCGAAGCGATCGCTTAACGCCTCTGGTCCTGCCGTAATCGAAAAGCCCCGGAACAAATGCTCCGGGGCTTTTTTATGCGCGGTGTCAGGACAAGCTGCCTGTTTCAGGGGATCGGGAGTTTGCTCTTTGTCGAACCCACTCCCATGTTTTTCAAATATTCCTGGGCAGGCTTCAAATCGCTTTGTTTAGGTAGATAGTGTCCAGATACATTGGAAAGGTGGGTTTTTCCCATGCGGTCTTTCCTTATGTAGCCTGCGCTGATCACCTGTTCTGATTGACCAGTGCCAGCGCCGATTTCCGCAATGGCAGGGTGGGATAACCATTTTGGCGGCACACCTTTGTCGATATTGCCGACGATCAGTTGCTTGTCTTGCGTGAAGACGAACTTGCTGACGGTATTGGGCTTAGATACAACGTTCAGGTCCTCCGGCTTTGTGATCGACACCAGTTCCGCTCGGGGAGCTCTGGTGTTCAATGCCCCGCCGGCCAGATGTTTCTCGGCATTCAGGTCACGAGCTTTGGTATTGGCCAACACTGGAAGTGTTTTTTGAGACGACGACGTTGATTGCCAACTGCCGGCATTGGAAGAGCTGCTTGGAGACAGTAAGTTTTCAGGCAGTTTGACGTCTCTCTGCAAAGCAGTTGGCGCCCTGAACACCGGGCGCAACGGTGTTTTTCGAAGCAGCGGGAAACCTGACGCCGCCATGGCAAAGTCCGAATAGACAGCGCCCCATCGGCCCGGCTGGGTAAGTAGTTTAGGCAAGCTTCGGCCGGGAACGCGCAGGGCTTTTAAGGCGGCTTTGGAGAGCCTGTTGACGGCGGAAACTCCTTTGGTGACAGGGATCAGGTCCAGTATTAACGTTGCCACTTCACCGGCAAATACCAACTGGTTGGTAGCGCTTTGGGCCGCTACTTCAGTGCTCGTGGTGAACTGGGCACCGGCTTTGGCTGCGACCAGGGCCACGTTTTGCGCGTAGAGATGGTCGCCGAGGGAGCCTTTGATCGGTTTGAGTGCAATACCGGCTTCATGGTCGACTGCCAGCTGCTTCAGAATCATGCTGACCGGGTGTATGAATAGTTTGTCGTAAGTCGAGTACTTGTCAGCCGGCGAGACTCGGCGGTCCATATAGGTTTGCCACTCGGGCTTGGCCAGCAAAGCGTCAAGCTGGCCTTGGCTGACTATTTCCCTGAAGACACGTCCGTCGGGAGCGTCCGGGCTGTATAGCACCAACGATGGATGGTCGATCGGCTTGATGACCAGCATGCCTTGAATCGGCTTTCCATCCCTGATGACACTATGGGAGATGATTGAGGATCCATTCACAACGGGCCATTTTGTGGGATCTGTATGCTCTATCGTTGCGTTGATCCACTGTTCTGCGTTTTTTTGCCTGTTCAGATAGGCTTCCGGGTCCAGGGAGGTCAATAAAGCGTCCTTGGCCAGGCTCGCCCGTTGGTTTTGCTGCCAGGCACTGCGCAATGCGGCGGCCTCTCCCGATGTGGCACTCGGGTCCAGCTTTTCACCGAGCAAGGTCAGGTATTTGCCACCCACATCGGTGGGCTTGATCAGTTCCTCAAGCCACTGCGTATCCAGCGTTATGCGTTTTCCGTCTGCACCGGCCACGTGCGCTTTCCAGGTTGTCTGGGTCGACAGTAGTGGAGAGCCAGCGTCCCAGGCCGAGGTGTTCCTGAGGGCCAGATCGGTCAGCGATATCATTTCGGTGGCAGGAGGCAAAGCGACACTAGGAAGCGCAGTCAGCCCAAGGTGGACGGTTTTTTCTCTCGTTACCCAGACCATGAGCTTGTCGGGGTCGATGTCCTCCTTCGGGTATCGCTTTTGTAATTTGTCTTTCAGTGCCTGAACCAGCAATTCTTTTGCAAAATGTCCCAGGGAGGGAAGCTTCTCCAGCAGCGGTTTCAGGCGGGCAAAACTCGACTGCTCTGCCTGCTCCAGGTCCCGGTAGTGTGCTTCCTGCCCTGGGGTCAGTTTTTTGAGCCATGGCGGCTGGAGCTTTTCCATTAATTTTTCGTTGCGTGCGAGCATGGCATTGCTGCCATCAAAGTGCAGCGACAGGTCGGCGGCGTCATTGATATCCGTGACGATTGCGGGATCGAGCAAGTTCCCGGTGCCTGCTTGGTCAGGCGCGGCGGTGAAGGCGTACTGCAGCGTTTCCTTGACCTCGTCTGCCTGGCGTTTCATCAACAGCGGCAATGCCTGGGCCACCACGTCCCCCGATACGGGAGCGAATCCCAACATCAAGTCATTCCCCCATTGTGGATTGCGACTGTGCTGCACCGACAGCGGCAAACTTTTCAGCAGCACGCTGGCTTTCTCGTCATCGTCATTGATCCGGTGTAACAAAGCTTCACGGGCATCAGCCGGGGTCGCGAACTCTTCGAAACCGTCGCAGGGGGTGTAAAGCACAACCGGTCCGTTAGGTGCGTCGAGCGCGATAGTCCGGATGTCCGTTGCTGTGTACGGCGCGTCAGCCGACGACCCGTCTTTACTGGTGATAAGGAAGCAACCGGCTAAAAGCGCACCATTGGGGGTGTTGTCATCGATCCTGATGGGGTACACCCCCGGCCGACTGCCTGATGCAAATGCACCTTCGCGTGCTGCAAGGGTGGGAAACTGAAACGCGGCGTCGACCAGTTGTTTGGCAGGATGGCTAAGTGTTCCATCCTCAACGCGGAGCGCCGCCTCGGTGGAGAGCATCTGCCGGTGCAAGGCCAGCAACTGCTCTTGTCGCGGCGCATGGAGGCCGTGGCCTGAGGGTGGTTTTTTCCAATAGCTGCTGAGTGCGATGGGCAGCCGGGTCGCAATGTTCCGGGCGATCGTGAGCAATGAACATTGGGGCTCGAGCTTGCGCTGAGCACCACCGTGTGGCGCATCGATATAAAAAGCGGCCTCGGTTTCTTTGTCAGGCGAACCTGTGAGCGCGTTCAGGTTCACTTCCATGATCTTGTCAAACAGTGCCTGGGACAGCGTTTGGCGGTCTCCTTCGGGCTGTTGCCGGTAGGTTTTGGCGTGAATTGAATTCGGATCAATTGATTCGAACTCGGGAAAGGCTTTTTTCAACTGGACCTGAACAAACCGATGGAATGTCGTTTGGTGGCTTAGCAGTTCTGTGATCTGTTTGTTCAGTTTCGTGTGCTGGTCAATCAATTGGGATTGGGCGGTGGTTGTGGCAGGGCGGTTGGTATCCGCGACGACAGGCGCTATGCCGCGCACAGTGGGCGCGACGAAATCATTGTGATTCAAGCCCGCTGGATAAGGCTGCGTAACGGGTCGCGATGACGGCTGAGCGGGCGCCGTCGGTTTGCTGATGGGCGGCGGGGCAACGGGTGGGGTGGATGCCGGACTGGAGAGCTGGGAGGGGGCGAGCATGGTGGTTCTATCTCTGAAGTAGCATGGCATTCCCTTCTATTCCAGCGATGGCGGAGCTCCGTACCCTCGGGGCGTCAATTGAGTGATTCAAAGTGTGGGGCTGGTTCCTTGGGCTGATTAAGGCTTAGTCCGATTTTTCGCACTTTACTGGGCTGATAAAAGCAGCAGACAAAGTAAAGCCCGCACTTGGCGGGCTTTCTTTTGCAACATGGTTTTTCAAACCACGGTGTTCAAGTCGTCAGACTCAAGAACCGGTTGCAGGTGCTGCTTCTTTCGCGGCTGCGTTGTTCGATTCCTGCTGGGCTTTGGCAGCTTCAGCGTTTTCTTTTGCAGCGTCGTTCACTTTATCCTGAGCTTCACTCATTTTTTCTTGAGCTTGTTCAGCATGTTGGTTGGCATCCTGAGCTTTGTCCTCGGATTTTTTATCGCAGGCAGCGAGGCCGAGGGCAGCGGCCAACATCAAGGAAATAGCTAAAGTCTTGCGCATGGGGTGTTTCTCCTTATTGAAGATATCTACTGGCCTTTCGAGCCTATGCCCAACGCTTAGTTCCTTAAATCTCACAGATATATAAGACGTTTTTCCAGGGAACTTTCACCAGGGTTGTCTATTTCGCCGGATCCACACTAATAAGAGTCTTTAACGAATGACCGAAAATCCTCTTTTATCCCGTGCCACGCGCTTTGTATCAGCCTTGCGCCACTGCCAAGTGCTGGGTATCCAGGTCCATGCCGCCAGTGAAGACGGCATGACCCTGATGCTGCCTTATGGTCCGCATATCGTGGGTGATCCGCTGACCGGAGTGATCCATGGCGGCGCCCTCACATCGTTGATGGACACCGCTTGCGGCATGGCCACCTTGTGTGTGCTGCCGGAGTTCGAGGTTTGCCCGACCCTGGACCTGCGCGTCGACTACATGCACCCGGCCGAACCCCACAAGCCGGTATTCGGTTTTGCCCAGTGCTACCGGGTGACCACCGACGTGATCTTCACCCGCGGCTTCGCCTATCAGGACGACCCGCAGCAACCGATTGCCCATGTGGTGGGCACCTTCATGCGCATGGGCAAGCGCCTCAAGGGCAGCCAGGGCCTGGGCAATACGATCAAGGGAGAACAGCCATGAAGCATCAGTTCAAGACCCGTCTGCAGCAAGCCCATGAGCGCGGCAACTATGAGGCGCTGCTCAACCTGATTCCCTACGCCAAGCTGATCGGCATCGAGTGCACGCGGCTGGGGGACGAATTGCTGTTCCGCATGCCGGCCAACAAGGACAACATTGGTAACCCGATATTACCGGCGATCCATGGCGGGGTGATCGCAGGCTTTATGGAGCTGTCCGCAGCCTTGCATTTGCTGGTTTTTACCGGTGCACCTGGCGTTCCCAAAATCATCGATTTCTCCCTGGATTACCTGCGCGCTGGCCAGTTTCGCGACACTTACGCCAAATGCCAGGTGTGGCGCCAGGGCCGACGGGTGGCCAATGTGGCGATTACTGCCTGGCAAAGCACCCCGGCCGAACCGATTGCTACCGCCCGTGCGCATTTCAAGATTGAGGAAACGGCCCGCCCTTGAAATCCTGGTCTTAGCCCCCAACTTTGATGACAACCCGCCGCCAACCCTCAAGGGCGCGGCCACTGCCATCCAATTGGAGTTTGATGACCATGAGTGTGGAAACTCAAAAGGAAACCCTGGGCTTCCAGACCGAGGTGAAGCAACTGCTGCACCTCATGATCCATTCGCTGTATTCCAACAAGGAAATTTTCCTTCGCGAATTGATCTCGAACGCCTCTGACGCTGTCGACAAATTACGTTTCGAAGCCCTGTCCAAGCCTGAGTTGCTGGAAGGCGGCGCGGAACTGAAAATCCGTGTGAGCTTCGACAAGGACGCGAAAACCGTCACCCTCGAAGACAACGGTATCGGCATGAGCCGCGACGATGCGATCACCCACCTGGGGACCATCGCCAAATCCGGCACCGCTGATTTCATGAAAAACCTGTCGGGCGATCAGAAGAAAGATTCGCACCTGATCGGCCAGTTCGGCGTGGGCTTCTACTCGGCCTTCATCGTTGCTGACAAGGTTGAAGTATTCAGCCGCCGCGCCGGTCTTGCTGCCAGCGAAGGCGTGCACTGGTCTTCCAAGGGCGAGGGCGAATTTGAAATCGCCACCGTCGACAAGGCTGACCGTGGTACCCGCATCGTGCTGCACCTGAAGTCCGGTGAAGACGAGTTCGCCGATGGCTGGCGCCTGCGCAATATCATCAAGAAATATTCCGACCACATCGCTTTGCCGATCGAACTGCCGAAAGAACAAGCGGCGGCCGAAGGCGAAGAGGCGCCTGCCCAGGAATGGGAAGTGGTCAACCGTGCCAGCGCCCTGTGGACCCGTCCTCGTACCGAAGTCAAAGACGAGGAATACCAGGAGTTCTACAAGCACATCGCCCACGACTACGAAAACCCGCTGAGCTGGAGCCACAACAAGGTCGAAGGCAAGCTGGAATACAGCTCGCTGCTCTACGTCCCGGCCCGTGCTCCGTTCGACCTGTACCAGCGTGAAGCGCCGAAAGGCCTGAAGCTGTACGTACAGCGCGTGTTCGTGATGGACCAGGCGGAATCCTTCCTGCCGCTGTACCTGCGCTTTATCAAAGGCGTGGTCGACTCCAACGACCTGTCGCTGAACGTGTCGCGGGAAATCCTGCAGAAAGACCCGATCATCGACTCGATGAAGTCGGCGCTGACCAAGCGTGTCCTCGACATGCTGGAAAAGCTGGCGAAGAACGAGCCTGAGCAATACAAGGGCTTCTGGAAAAACTTCGGCCAGGTCATGAAAGAAGGCCCGGCAGAAGATTTCGCCAACAAGGAAAAAATCGCCGGCCTGCTGCGTTTCGCATCGACCAACGGTGATGATGGCGAGCAGAACGTTTCCCTGGCCGAATACCTGGCTCGCGCCAAGGAAGGTCAGGACAAGATCTACTACCTGACCGGCGAAACCTACGCTCAGGTCAAGAACAGCCCGCACCTGGAAGTCTTCCGCAAGAAAGGCATCGAAGTGCTGCTGCTGACCGACCGGATCGACGAGTGGCTGATGAGCTACCTCAGCGACTTCGACGGCAAGAGCTTTGTTGACGTCGCCCGCGGCGACCTGGACCTGGGCAACCTGGATTCCGAAGAAGACAAGAAAGCTGCCGAAGAAGTGGCCAAGTCCAAAGAGGGCCTGGTTGAGCGAATCAAGACCGCCTTGGGCGATGCTGTCAGCGAAGTTCGGGTTTCCCACCGTCTGACCGATTCCCCGGCGATCCTGGCCATCGGCGAGCAGGACCTGGGCATGCAGATGCGTCAGATCCTGGAAGCCAGCGGCCAGAAGGTTCCGGACTCCAAGCCGATCTTCGAATTCAACCCGGCTCACCCGTTGATCGAGAAACTCGACGGCGAGCAGAGCGAAGAGCGGTTTGGCGACCTGTCGCACATCCTCTTCGACCAGGCAGCCCTGGCTGCCGGCGACAGCCTGAAAGACCCGGCCGCTTATGTGCGCCGACTGAACAAGCTGTTGGTTGAACTGTCGGTTTAACACCGTTGTAGAAAAACCCGCTTCGGCGGGTTTTTTCGTTTTAGAGCCTTTCACCTGGAGTAAATGATGAGCCAAATCACCGTGCGTTCCGTGGTCTATCAGATTGATGGCCAGTCTTATGAAAGTCGCCTGGCATTTGATGCCAGTCATAAGGGCCCGCTGCCAGGGTTGTTAATGGCGCCGAACTGGATGGGTGTCAGCGCCGGCGCTGAAGAGATCGCCAAGAGCGTGGCCAGCAAGGGCTACGTGGTGCTGCTCGCCGACCTGTACGGGCAAACGGTTCGCCCGTCGAACGGCGACGAAGCAGGCGCGGCGATGATGCCGTTGAAGAACGACCGGGTGTTGCTGAACAAGCGCATGCAGGTCGCGCTTGATCACTTGAAAACCCAAACCGAAGCCGCGGTGGATACCTCGAAGCTGGCAACCTTCGGTTTCTGCTTCGGTGGTTGCTGCTCCCTGGAGCTGGCGCGTACCGGTGCTCCGTTGAAAGCGGCGGTTTCGTTCCACGGCAGCCTCGACACACCGAACCCGGCCGATGCGAAAAACATCAAGGGTTCAGTGCTGGTGTTGCACGGCGCTTCCGACCCGTTGGTGCCGAAAGAGCAACTGCCGGCGTTTGAAGATGAAATGAACGCGGCCGGTGTGGATTGGCAATTGCTGAGCTACGGCGGTGCGGTGCACTCGTTTACCGACCCGCACGCCAATGTGCCGGGCAAGATGATGTATGACGCGAAGACCGCTGCACGGGCCTTCCAGTCGATGCATAACTTGCTGGATGAAGTGTTCAAGGGCTGATAGTTCGGTTGCCTGAGCTGGCCCCTTCGCGAGCAAGCCCGCTCCCACATTTTGACCGCGTACTTCCTGAAGGAACGCGGTCGAAATGTGGGAGCGGGCTTGCTCGCGAAGGCTATTTCATAGGCAATAAAGCGCTTAAGCCTTACCTTCAGGCAACTCAATCCGCTCGGTTTCCCCGGCACTGTCGGCCAATCCCCAGCCGCCCAACGCTGCCGAGCCTGCTCGATCAACGCCGGATCACTCGCCACAAAATTCCAGTTAATCCGCCGTGGCCCATCCAGCGCCGCGCCGCCGAACACCACCAGATGGCAATCGGTCTCGGCAAACAGCGCCATGCTTTCGCCTGCCGGCAACACCACCAGGCTATGCACCTCCAGCACCTCGCCATCCAACTGTGCCTCACCCTCCAGCACATACACTGCCCGTTCCGCATGCTCATCCGGGATCAGCAGCGTCGTAGCCGTCTGCATCCGCACTTCGGCATACAGCGTGGGTGACAACACCGGCACCAGAGACTCCAGGCAAAAGCCGCTGCCGGCAATCAGGCGAATCTGCACGCCCAGGTTGTCACTGACCGGCAAGCTGGCGGCGGGGTGATGGCTGTAATGCCCAGGTCCTTGCTCATGTTCCCTGGGCGAGGCCAGCCACACTTGCAAGCCGTGCAGGTTGAAACCACTGGCCTTCAACGCCTCAGGGCTGCGTTCAACGTGGGCAATGGCGCTGCCGGCTGTCATCCAGCTGACATCCCCGGCCATGACCACCTGGTCGGAGCCGAGGCTGTCCTTGTGCAGGAGTTCGCCTTCAAACAGGTAGGTCAGGGTGGAGAGGCCGATATGCGGGTGCTGGCGAATATTCATGCCGGTGCCCGGGGCATAGCGGGTTTGCAGCATGTGGTCGAAAAACACGAACGGCCCGACGCTGCGGCATTGCCTGGACGGCAGCGGGCGCAGGATCGGTTGGCCTTCCACATCTTCGGCACGCGGACGAATCACGGTCACTGTGGTCATGGTGCATCCCAGTCTGAGCGGGTTAGATGGCAATGAGCATAATCCGCTCGACGGGAGGTTGCCGCTACTGGCTGAAGGCGCCTTCCGAGAGTTTGGTCTCGATGGTGACTTCGGCGGTGGTCATCAGCTTATGCACCGGGCAGCGATCCGCCACGCGATGCAATTCATCCCGCTGCTCGTCGGTGAGTACGCCCTTGAGGGTGAGTTTGACGCTGAGCTTGTATTTGCCCTTTTGCTCTTCGGTGCTGTCGTGGGTGACTTCCACGGTGACGCCGGTGAGCGGAATGTCTTTTTTCTGTGCATAGAGCTTGACCGTCAGCGCCTTGCACGACGCCAGCGCGGCATCGAAGTAATCGTGGGGAGAGGGCGCCGAATCGTCGCCGCCCAGGCTCTTGGGCAGGTCGGTAAACAGCTCATGGTTATTGATGTTGACGCTGTGGCGAAAGTTTTCGGCGTTCAGCGTATTCACGGTAACAGGCATGGCAAACCTCACAGGGTGGCAGGAAGAAGCTCATGCAGTTATAGAGCATGCTGGCACCTGGGTGTTCCCCATTGTTTAGCGCTGAACCCGTAGGCGCGGCCTGAGGTCTACCTTCATTAGCCCTTGTTTGAGATGCCACCGTGCGCCGTACCCGCCTGAGTATTGCCCTGTTACTGGCCGCCGCGAGCCTTGCCGCGCAGGCCCGCGACTATGCCTACAGCGATGCACACCTGCATTACGTCGACTTCTTCCAGGAGTCGGCGGGCATGGACAAGTTGCTCAAGGCCATGGCCGATAATCGGATTGAACACGTGATGATTTCCGGCATCCCCGTGGCCAAGAAATGGCACGAAGACGAGCCCAAGCGCCCGCGTTATTACGCCGGCGACGATGCCGATGCGTATTGGTACAGCGCCACTGATGTGTTTGTCGCCGATGCGGTGAATAAACTGACCCCGGAGCAACGCCAGCGCTTTCACCCGTTCCTCAGCGGTTTCAACCCCAACGATAAAAACGCCGCGTCCCACATCCAGCGCATGCTCGACCTCAATCCAGGGCTGTGGCAAGGCATCGGCGAAGTCTTCACCCGTCACGACGACCTGACTGCACTGACCTCCGGCGACACCCCAAGAGCCAACAACGAGGCGATGACCCGCATCTATCATTTGGCGGCGGAGAACGATCTGCCGGTGATGGTGCATTCCAACATCACCTCCAAGCGTGAGAAAAATCCGTTGTACCTGGCGGAAATGGAAGAGCCCCTGCGCAACCATCCGCACACCCGGTTTATCTGGGCTCACGCGGGCAGCAGCATGGAAATCCATCGGCACCAGACGCAGATGGATTTCCTGCTACCGACCCTGGCACGCCTGCTGGAGGCTTACCCGAACCTGTACGTCGACCTGTCTTGGAGCGTGCTCACGCCTTACTTGCTGGGTGAGGCGGGAAAGCCACGCCCTGAGTGGGTAAAGCTGGTAGAGCGCTTCCCGGACCGCTTCATGCTTGGCTCGGACGTCGTAGGACGCTTCAACAAGCTGGGTAAGGAAATGCGCAGCTTCGACCCGTTTCTTGATGCGCTGCCTGAAGACGTGGCCAGAAAGGTTGCACGGGACAATTTCCTGGCGATTCTGCCCAAGCCCAAGTGATGGTTTTTGTCATCCTGTCGTCATCCCTGCGTCATAAGCTGCGGCCTTCTCAAACAAGGAGTGCAGCATGCAATTCACCCGTTCAGGCGCCTTGGTGGCGCTGATGATGACCAGCAGCCTCGCCAGTGCCGAAGTGCGTATCGAAGGGCCGGTGGAGTATGGCGTGTTTGATGGCCCGAAAGCCGAGTTGCAGGCCGGAGAGCGCGTGCTGCGCCGCAGCAACGAACAGATTCAGTCCACCACCGTGGTGCCGGCGAAGCTGGGCACCAAATTCGGCCTGCGTTATCAACTGCTCGGCAAAGTCGCCGAAGGCACGCCGCTGACCTTGCTCTACTTCACCCCGGGCGTCCGCACGCCGGATGGTGTGCGTCACGACAAATTCGAAGTAACCCAGAAGCTGGTGCCCGGTGCCCCACAGGACGTGATGGCCTATGAGTTCACCGAAAACCACGAAGTGGTGCCGGGCGAGTGGCGTTTCATGGTGTTCCAGGGGGATCGTCTGCTCACGCAAAAGAGCTTTACCGTTCGCTGAATCGCTACAGCCGGGGCCGGGCGATCATAAGGCGTTTTGATATCGCGTTTTCGTCTTACGCAAACTTCGTTCTTCGCCGATACCTTTCAAGAGCCCGCTGCAGGTGGATGCAGCGCTTTTGGAAGGATTCCGAACATGAATATCAGAAGTCTGAATATCGCCCCTCGCGCCGGCCTGGGGTTTGGTTTGCTGGCGCTGATGGTGTTTGCCCTGGGCGGGTTTGCCTTGTCGCAGATGGGCAATATGCGCCAGCAGTCGGACCAAGTGGAAAACAACTGGCTGCCCAGCGTGATGGCGGTCGGCGAGATGAATCAGGACCTGCTGCGGGTACGGGCCCTGACGCTGCGCCTGCTGCTTAACCGCGACCCGCAGGCGATCACGCAGAATGAACAGAAAATCACCGAACTGAAAAACGGCCTGCACAAGGCTCAGTCGCTCTATGAAGGCTTGATTGTGCTGCCGGAAGAGCGGGTGCTGTTCGATCGCTTCAAGACCGAGGAAGCGCGCTACCTGCAACGCCAAGAGCAAGTGATGGCATTTTCTCGGGCCAATCAGCTGGAAGACGCGATCAAGGTCGTCAACGGCGAGATGAACCAGTTGGCCGATGAGTTGGCCGGCACCCTGCGTGAGCTGGTGACGCTGAACAAGGTCAGTGCCAATCAGGCGGCGAGCCTGGCCCAAAGCGTGTTCACCCAATCGCGCAGTTGGGTGGTTGGCATGATTGCCGTGACGGCGCTGATCACCATTGGCCTGGCACTGCTGCTGACCCGCAGTATCGTGCTGCCGTTATCCCAGTCGCTGAAAGTCGCCCAGGGCGTGGCCAGTGGCGACCTTACGGGTGTGATTACCGTCAGCGGCAACGATGAACCGGCGCGTTTGCAGCGGGCGCTGAAAAGCATGCAGGAGAGCCTGCGGGAAACCATTCGGCGTATTTCTGATTCGTCGAGCCAATTGGCGTCGGCTTCGGAAGAACTCAGTTGTGTGACGGAAGATGCCACCCGTGGGCTGCATCAGCAAAGTCAGGAAATTGAGCAGGCAGCTACTGCGGTGAACCAGATGACGGCGGCGGTGGAGGAGGTGGCGAGCAATGCGGTGGCCACTTCACAGGCGTCCCGTGAGTCGGACCGTATTGCCCAGCATGGTCGCGAGCAGGTGCATCAGACGGTGTTGTCGATTGAGTCCCTGGCGGATGATGTGACGGCCAATGCGACGCAGGTGGAGGACCTGGCGCAGAAGGTGTATGGCATCAGCAAGGTGCTGGATGTGATTCGCTCGATTGCCGAGCAGACCAATTTGCTTGCGTTGAATGCTGCCATTGAAGCCGCGCGGGCCGGGGATGCCGGGCGTGGGTTTGCAGTGGTGGCGGATGAGGTGCGGGCGCTGGCCCATCGGACCCAGCAGTCGACGCAGGAAATCGAGCAGATGATCAGCGGGATTCAGCAGGGGACTGATCAGGCGGTGAGCTCCATGCAGCAGAGCAACACCCGGGCGCGGTCGACGCTGGATATTGCCAAGTCGGCTGGGACGGCGTTGGAGGAGATTGCTTCGGCGTTTACGCTGATCAACGAGCGCAACCTGGTGATTGCCAGTGCCTCGGAAGAGCAGGCGGCGGTGGCGCGGGAGGTGGATCGCAATTTGATGAATATTCGCGATTTGGCGCAGCAGACGTCGGCCGGGGCGAACCAGACGAGTGCGGCGAGTCAGGAGTTGTCGCGGTTGGCGGTGGATCTCAACACCATGGTGGCTAGGTTTTCGGTTTAGGGTGCTGGACGGTGTACATATCCGTTGCTGCGGTCACGGCTGCTTAGGGTTCCGCTCTTACAGCGGGTCACTTTTGAAAAAAGCGCAAAAGAAACCAAAACGCTCTGCCCCGCCTGTCGGCGCCTCGCTGTGGCTCGGAGTTCCCTCACTCCGGCAC
>NZ_JAXCIS010000167.1:0-39284 GCF_034044025.1 Pseudomonas sp. SED1 | reverse complement strand
ATCTTTGTCGTTTCAGAGAGTTAGTACACGCCGCCGGTAGTCGCAGGTGCTGCGGTGTCTTTGAACTTGGCAGCCAACCCCTGCAACCCGCGCATCAGCACCGTTGTATCCACCCCCACCGCCACAAACGCCGCCCCCAACTCGATGTACCGCCGCGCCAATTTCTCATCCGCACTCAGGATCCCCGCCGCCTTGCCAGCCTTTTGAATCCGCCCAATCGCGTCCTCAATCGCCGCCTGCACCTCGGGATGCCCGGGATTCCCCCGATGCCCCATGGCCGCACTCAAATCCGCCGGCCCGATAAACACCCCGTCCACCCCTTCAACTGCCGCAATCGCGTCCAGGTTGTCCAGGCCTTCACGGTTCTCGATCTGCACCAGCAGGCACATCTGCGCATCCGCTTCATCCAGATAATCCGGAATACTGTTCCAGCGCGAAGCCCGTGCCAGCGCGCTGCCAACACCCCGCACGCCAAACGGCGGGTAGCGTATGGCCCGCACTAACTGCTGAGCCTGTTCAGCCGTCTCCACCATCGGCACTAACAGCGTCTGCACGCCAATATCCAGCACCTGCTTGATCAGGGCGGTATCGCCGATCACCGGGCGAATCACCGGCTGGCTGTCGTAAGGCGCAACGGCCTGCAACTGGCCGAGCATGCCGCGCAGGTCATTGGGTGCGTGCTCGCCGTCGATCAGCAGCCAGTCGAACCCGGCATTCGCCGCCAGTTCGGCGCAATAGGCGTCGGCCAAACCGAGCCACAGGCCGATCTGGGTTTCGCCACGTTGCAGGCGCTGCTTGAAGCGGTTGATGGGCATGTCCATGAAGCAGTCCTCCAGTATTCAGACAAAGCGGCAGGAGATGGAACCGAGCATGTCGTAGTCGACATGGAAGGTGTCACCCGGATTCGCCGCCACCGGGCGGGTGAAGGAGCCGCCGAGGATGATCTGGCCGGGTTGCAAGGTGACGTCGTACGGCGCCAGTTTGTTCGCCAGCCAGGCCACGCCCTTGGCCGGGTGGTTGAGCACGGCAGCCGACACCCCGGACTCTTCGATCACTCCGTTGCGGTACAACACCGCCGGCACCTTGCGCAGGTCGATCTCGGTGGGGCGTACGGCGCGGCCGCCCATGACTACGCCGGCATTGGCGGCGTTGTCGGAAATGGTGTCGAACACCTTGCGCGTGGCGTTGGTGTGCGGGTCGATCTGCTGGATGCGCGCGTCAATGATTTCCAGGGCCGGGATCACCCATTCAGTGGCGTCCAACACGTCGAAGATCGTGCAGTTCGGCCCCTTGAGCGGCTTGCCGAGGATGAACGCCAGCTCCACTTCCACCCTTGGGACGATGAAGCGCTCGAACGGAATATCGGTGCCTTCGTCGAAGAACATGTCATCGAGCAGGGCGCCGTAATCCGGCTCGCTGATGTTCGACGACACCTGCATCGCGCGGGAGGTGAGGCCGATCTTGTGCCCGACCAGCTTGCGCCCGTCCTTGATTTTCTGTGCCACCCAGGCGCGCTGGATGGCATAGGCATCGTCAATAGTGATGTTCGGGTGTTCCAGGGAAAACTGGCGCACCTGTTCACGGGAACGCTCAGCCTGGTCGAGGCGGGCGGCGGCTTGCTGGATGTGGGCTTGATCAAGCATGACGAACTCTCTACTGGGGATTGACGATGGCAGCGTGGGTGCGCAGCACCAGCAGGCCGCCGAGGGCGATAAGCAGCGCCAGCACATACAGGGCCAGGCTCGCGCTTTGGGTGGTGTCGCGCATCCAGCCGATCAGGTACGGCGCGAGGAACGAAGCAATGCTGCCGAACGAGCTGATCAACGCGATGCCGGCCGCCTGGGTGCTGTTGGACAGGAACGCCGGCGGCAATTGCCAGAACATCGGCAACGCGGCGCTGGCGCCCATGCCGGCGAGGATCAGGCCGCCCAGCACCAGGGTCGGATTGGTGGGCGAGAGCCCGGCCACGGCGATGCCGATGGCCGACATCAGCAACGGCACGCACAGGTGCCAGCGGCGTTCGCGGTTGCGGTCGGATGAGCGTCCGCAGCCGATCATGAAGAAGCACCCGGCCAGGTACGGCACGGCGCTCAGCAGGCCGACCTGACTGTCGCGGCCGATGCCGGCGCCGTGAATCAGGGTGGGCATCCAGAACGCCAGGGTATTCACCGCCAGCATTACCGCGAAGTACACCGCCACCAGCAGCCACACCTGCGGGTCACGCACGATGCCGCCGAAGGAGGTGATGGATTTGCGCTGTTCTTCACTGCTCAGTTGCTCGCGCAGTTGCTGCTTTTGCGCCGGTTCCAGCCACTTCACGGTTTCGAAGCTGTCGGGCAGGTATTTCAGAACCACCAGACCGAGCAGCACCACCGGTGCGCCTTCGATCAGGAACATCCACTGCCAGCCCCGCAGCCCGCCGAAATCATGGAAGTGCTCCAGGATTGCACCGGACAACGGCCCGCCGACCACACCGGCCATGGGCACCGCAATTGCAAACAGCGCGGTGACTTGCGCCCGGCGCCGTGCCGGGTACCAGCGGTTGAGAAACACCAGGATCCCCGGGAAGAAGCCGGCTTCCGCCACCCCCAGTAGAAAGCGCAACACGTAGAAGCCCGTGGAGCTTTCGATCCACAGCATGCTGGTGGACAGCACGCCCCACACCACCATCAGGCAGGCGATCCAGCGCCGCGGCCCGACCCGGTCCAGGGCCATGTTGCTCGGTACCCCGAACAGCGCGTAGGCGATGAAAAACAGGCCGGCACCGAGGCCGTACACCGTGTCGCTGAAATGCAGGTCGGTACTCATCTGCATCTTGGCGAAGCCGATGTTGATCCGGTCCAGATGGGCGAACAGGTAGCAGATCAGCAGCAACGGCATCAGTCGCCAGGTGACGATGCTGTGGGTGCGCTGATGTTCGATCAGGGTGGTGCTGTCGGCGGTATTGGCTGTGCTCATGATGTTGTTCTTTTTTGTTTGAGTGCCATGGGCGGAAAGGTGGGCTGTGGTCAGCCCGCCTGGTTCTTCAGGAATGCGTGCACGTTGTTCTGCTTGAAATTCAGCTCGGGGTGCAGCTCGATCATCTCGAACGACAACGCCAGCAGCCGTTGGGATTGCAGCTCGGCGAAGTGTTCGGTGATGACGTTGAACAGGGCTTCGGCCACCGTCTTGCGGGTTTCCAGGTCTCGCCCGTGGCCGACCTTGAGGGTCATGTGGACGAAGGCGTAGTCATGCTTGCCGTCGGCCATGCGCCAGGTGTCCAGGCGCACCCCGCGACTGCGAATGCCCCCCAGGGGAAACACACCGCTGTCCCCCAGCACGGCATGAACCTGCTCGAACAGGGCCGGCAGGTTGGCTTGCTGTTCGAGGTTGTCGGTGTATTCGGCGATGAAGTGCGGCATGTGTGTATCTCCTCTTAGGGTGAGGTGCAGCGAATTCCTTGTGGGAGCTGGCTTGCCTGCGATGGCATCAACTCGGTGAGACAGATACACCAAGGCGCCTGCATCGCAGGCAAGCCAGCTCCTACAGGTGATCTTTACCAAGGCTCATAAAGGGAAAATGGCATTGATCTGGCCGGTGCCCGAGCTGCCGAACGGCTGGGTGATGATCTCGGCCGGCTGGTTGTAGTCCGGCCCGCCCAGCAGTCCCAGGAGCATCGCGGTGTCGTGCATCTTGCCTTCGCCGAAGCAGTGCTCGGCGTAGTCCGGGAGCATTGCGCAGAACTCCTTGAAGCGGCCTTGCTTCCACATCTCCACCACGTGCAGGTCCATCTGCTTGTCGAATTCACGGGTCCAGTTGTGGATGTTGGCTTCGGCTTCGCGGTCGTCCGAGAAGCGATGGGAGAGGGAACCCGAGGCCAGTACCAGGACTTTGCGGTCGCTCTTCTCGATGGCCCGGCGCACGGCGGCGCCAAACGCGAAGCTGTCTTCCAGGCGGTGCCAGGCGCACCACGCGGCTATGGAGATCACGTCGAACTTCTGCTCGTCCGGCACGCCCATGTGCATGTAGCGCATCGGCACCAGGGTGCCGTATTCCAGCTCCAGGCTCGGGATGTTGTGGGCCATGGTGCGCACGCCGGCCAGGTTGGCTTCGGCGGCGATCAGTTCGCCCAGCTCCGGGCAGCCCGGGTACTCGTACTCCATGTTCTTGATGAAGTGCGGCAGCTCGTTGCTGGTGTAGGTGCCCTTGAAATGCTCGCCACAGTTGACGTGATAGCCGCTGTTGACCAGCCAGTGCACGTCGAACACCACGGCGGTGTCGGCCCCCAGCTCACGGGCGCGCCGCCCGATTTCCTTGTGCCCGGCGATGGCTGCTTCGCGGCAACCGTGGTGCTTGCCGGGCAGTTCCGACAGGTACATCGAGGGGACGTGGCAGATCTTCGCTGCCAGAACCACTTCGCCCATGATCATTCTCCTGAGTATTTATTTTTTTGTAGGAGCGAGCTTGCTCGCGAAAAACATCAACGATAACGCAGCACTTCTGTTAGCCCGCAGCGCCTGCGGGTTCTTCGCGAGCAAGCTCGCTCCTACAGGGAGCGTTGTTATATCCGGGTTACACTCCCCAGCGCGGGATGTGGTGACTGCCCATGGAAATGCACACGTTCTTGATCTCGGCAAACACTTCGAAGCTGTACTGGCCGCCCTCACGGCCGGTGCCGGAACCTTTTACCCCACCAAACGGCTGGCGCAAGTCCCGCACGTTCTGGCTGTTGATGAACACCATGCCGGCTTCGATGCCGTAGGCCAGACGATGCGCCTTGCCGATGTCCTGGGTCCAGATGTACGACGCCAGGCCGTACTCGGTATCGTTGGCCAATTGCAGCGCTTCGGCTTCGTCCTTGAACGGAATCAGGCACACCACCGGGCCGAAGATCTCTTCCTGGGCGATGCGCATCTGGTTGTTCACATCGGCAAACACCGTGGGCTGGATAAACTGCCCGCGGCTCAAGTGCGCCGGCAGGTTGGCCGGGCGTTCCAGGCCGCCGGCCAGCAGGGTGGCGCCTTCCTCGAGGCCAATCTTGATGTAGCCGGTAACCTTGTCGTAGTGGGCCTGGGTGATCATCGAGCCGACCTGGGTTTTCGGGTCCTGCGGGTCGCCGACGATCAGGCGCTTGGCGCGGGCGGCAAACTCGGCGACGAACTGCGGATAGACGCTCTCCTGAATGAAGATCCGGCTGCCGGCGGTGCAGCGTTCACCGTTCAGCGAGAAGATGGTGAACAGTGCCGCGTCGAGGGCGCGTTCCAGGTCGGCGTCTTCAAAAATCAGCACCGGCGACTTGCCGCCCAGTTCCATGGAGTACTTTTTCAACCCTGCGGTCTGCATGATTTTCTTGCCGGTGGCAGTACCGCCGGTAAAGGAAATCGCCCGCACGTCGGGGTGGCGCACCAGTGCATCACCGGCGGTGGCGCCGTAGCCCTGGATCACGTTCAGCACGCCTTTGGGAATCCCGGCTTCGACCGCCAGGCGCCCCAGTTCATTGGCCGTCAGCGGCGACAGCTCGGACATTTTCAGCACCGCGGTATTGCCCAGCGCCAGGCACGGCGCAGTCTTCCAGGTGGCGGTCATGAACGGCACGTTCCACGGCGACACCAATGCGCACACACCCACCGGCTGGTACAGGGTGTAGTTGAGCATCTGGTCGTCCACCGGATAACTGTGGCCATCCATGCGGGTGCAGACTTCGGCGAAGAAGTCGAAGTTGTGGGACGCCCGGGGAATCAACACGTTTTTGGTCTGGTGGATCGGCAGGCCGGTGTCGAGGGTTTCCAGTTCGGCCAGGTGTGGCACGTTCTGTTCGATCAGCTCGCCGAGCTTGCGCATCAGGCGGGCACGTTCCTTGGCCGGTGTTCCCGCCCATTTCGGAAAGGCTTCCTTGGCCGCCGCTACCGCCTGCGCCACTTCCTCGGCGCCGCCGCTGGCGACTTCACCGATGGCTTCGCCGGTGGCCGGGTTGTAGTTGATGAAGGTGTCTTTGCTTTCGACCTCACGGCCGTTGATCCAGTGTTTGATCATGTTGCTCAAGCCTCTTTCCGGGCGGCGAAAAAGTCCGCCTCGCTGACAATTCGATTAACCAGGCGACCAACGCCTTCCACTTCTACGACCACTTCATCCCCCGGCACCACATCGGCCAGGCCCTCCGGCGTGCCGGTGGCGATCATGTCGCCGGGCTGCAGGGTCATGAAGCTGGACAGGTATTCGATCAAATACGGGATGTCGAAAATCATGTCTTTCGTGCTGCCTTCCTGGCGCAGTTCACCGTTGATCCAGGTGCGCAGTTTCAGGTTGCTCGGGTCTGGCACGTCGGCGACGTCGACTATCCATGGGCCGACAGGCGTGGTGGCGTCGCGGTTTTTCACCCGCAGGTTGGGGCGGTAGTAGTTTTCCAGGTAGTCGCGGATCGCGTAGTCGTTGCACACCGTGTAGCCGGCCAGATACTCCAGGGCGTTCTCGCGCTTGACGTTTCGTGCCGGTTTGCCGATGACCGCCACCAGCTCGCACTCGTAGTGCATGTAGGCGACGTTGTCCGGGCGCCAGGTCACCTGGTTGTGGCCGGTGTAGGTGCCGGGAGACTTGATGAACGCCAGCGGTTCGGTCGGCGGCTTGAAGGCCAGTTCGGCGGCGTGGTCGGCATAGTTCAGGCCCAGGGCGAACATGCTGCCGGTGGCCGGTGGCAGCCATTCGACCTGGTCTTCAGCCAGCAGGCGACCGTCGGCCAGGCGCACGGCGTTCTCAGCTTCGACCTGTACCGAATGGACTTCACCTTCAAAGCGAATACGCGCGTGTTTCATGACAGCTCCTCTGCCTTGATGTGGTTGACCAGGCGGCCCAAGCCGCTGATCTCGACTTCAACCGTGTCGCCTGGATGCACATCCACGCGGCCTTCGGGCGTGCCGGTGATCAGCACATCGCCCTCGTGCAGGGTCATGAACTCGCTGATCTCGGCGATCAGTTGCGGGAGGCTGCGCACGAAGTTGGCGGTGGAGTTTTGCTGGCGCAGTTCACCGTTGACGAACAACTTCACGCTCAATTGATGCGGATTGGCGACCTGGTCGCGGGCCACCAGTTCCGGGCCCAATGCGCAGAAACCGTCCCGGCATTTGGCTTTCACCGCAGGGCGGTAGTAGCTGTCTTCCGGCAGGCTGAACTCATTGATGATGGTGTAGCCGGCCACATGCTCCAGGGCGTTTTCGACGCTGACACGGCTGGCGCTCTTGCCAATCACCACCCCGAGTGCCGGGCCGGGTTGCAGGCGTTCACCTTGAGGGTGCAGCACCACACCGTCGTGGCCGTTGCGGGTGTTGGGCGTCTTGATGAACAGCACCGGCTTCACCGGTGGTTTCTGGTAAGGCGCTTGTTCGAATTCGGCGAGACGTTGGTTCAGCAACCCCTGGTAGTTCAGCGCAACGCCGAACAGGGTGCCGTTCGCAACATCATGCAGGGCACGGCTCATGCTTTTCTCCTGGCAGTGGCGGGGCAGATTCGGGCCTGCTCCGTGGGATATTCGTTAACCTGTTAACGTTATAATTAAGATGTTAACTATCGTCAAGCGTGGCAATATTTCAGGGCACTCAAAACAACAAAGAGAATGCAGTGATGAGCGATCGTCAGCCGATCCCCAACATCAACATCGGGCAGGTCTACGACCAGCGTTACAGCGACGCCGAGGTGCACTACGACCGGCTCGGCAACCTGGCCGGATTTTTTGGCCGGAACATGCCGGTGCATCGTCATGACCGGTTTTTCCAGGTGCATTACGTCAAGACTGGCGCGGTGCGGGTCTATCTGGACGACCAGCAGTACCTCGAATCCGGGCCGATGTTTTTCCTCACGCCGCCGACGGTGGCGCATTCCTTCGTCACCGAAGCCGACGCCGATGGCCATGTGCTGACCGTGCGCCAGCAACTGGTGTGGGCCTTGATTGACGCCGACCCAAGCCTGGCCCCCGGCGCGCAATTGCCGGCGGCCTGTGTGGCGTTGGCGCGGCTGGCGCCGGAGTTTCAGCCCGAGGTGCGCCGCCTGGAATTCCTGTTCGACGAGCTGTGCAGCGAGATCAACGCCCAGGCCAGCGGACGCGGTTCGGCCCTCGACAGCCTGACGCGGCTGATCATGATCAGCCTGCTGCGGCTCTGCGCCAATTCCCTGGAGGCTCGTCCGGCACGTCACGAAGACCTGCGAATCTTCCACCGCTTCAACGAACTGATCGAAGACCACTACCTGCAACACTGGCCGCTGTCGCGTTATGCCGACGGTATCGGCGTCACTGAAGCGCGACTCAACGAGGTGTGCCGGCGGATCGCCGACCTGCCATCGAAACGCCTGATCCTCGAACGGCTGATGCAGGAAGCCCGGCGCCTGCTGCTGTTCACCGGCAGCTCGGCGAATGAAATCTGCTACCAGTTGGGGTTCAAGGACCCGGCGTATTTCAGCCGGTTCTTCCAGCGCTACGCGCAAATGACGCCGGGGGAGTACCGCCAGCGTCAATCGGGGTTGCGTTGAGGCGCCCGGCGTTACCACAGGGCCACGGTGTAGCCGATGATCACCCGGCTTTCGTCGATATCGCTGGTCAGGCCGTTGCTTGAGCGCAGGGTGGCGTTGCGCAGCCGCACGTTGACGTTCTTCAGCGGGCCGCTTTGCACGGTGTAGACCAGGTCGGTGTCGCGCTCCCATTCCCGGCCGTTGCGCACCGTGGCGGTTTGCGCATGGCTGCCGTCGACGTAGCGGGTCATGAAGGTCAGGCCGGGCAGGCCGAGGGCGGCGAAGTTGTAGTCGTACCGCGCTTGCCATGCATCGGTGTTGGCCTTGGTGAAGATATTGATGGTCACCAGGTTGACCGAGTACGGGTCTTGCCCCGGGAAGGCAAAGTCGCCGTCACCGGAAAGGGTCTGAAAGCCCAGGCCGAATTTGTGCGCGCCTACCGACAGGCTGAACATGCCGTTGAAAAAGCGGTTGTCGATCCGACCGCCGTCGACCCGGGTAGGGCTGCGCAACAGCGCGCTGCCTTGCTCGCGGGTGTCGAAGTAGCGCAGGTCGGTGCGCAGGTTCACGCCCTGGGCCAGCGGCAGGTCGTGCACCAGGCCGATAAAGTTCTGGCGGTAGATGTCCTGCATTTGCGCGTAGTAATAAGTCGCCGCCAGGTGCGGATTGATTGCGTAGGTGCCGCCGGCCAGGTCCAGGTGGCTGCTGGTGACGCCGCCGTAGCTCATGGATTCGTTGTTGGAGGAGTCCCGCAGGTTCTGCTTTTCCAGGCGGCCGACGTTCAACGTCAGGCCGTCGATGTCCTGGGAGGTCACCAGTTCACCGTTGTAGGTCGACGGCAGCAGCCGGGTGTCGTTGTAGGCGGCCACCGGTAAAACCGGTTGCAGGGTGCCGAGCTTGAGCACGGTTTTCGACAGGCGCAGCTTGGCGGTCAGGCCGAGTTCGCTGTAGCTGTCGGCCGGCTCGCCGCTGGCGCCAGACGGCAGCAACCCGGTGCCACGGCGGTCGCGGCTGGAATCGAGTTTCAAGCCCATTTCACCCAAGGCATCCACGCCAAAACCGACCACGCCTTCGGTGTAGCCCGACTCCAGGCGCAGCACAAAACCCTGGGCCCATTCGTCCGCTTTGTTCTGCGGCGCGTTGGCCTGGCGAAAGTCGCGGTTCATGTAGAAATTGCGCAGGTCCAGGCTGGCTTTGCTGTCCTGGATGAAGTCGGCGTGGGCGACCAGAGGGGTAAACGCGGCGCACAGGCCAGCGCTTGCCGCCGTGCGAAAGAGGCACGAATGCATGAGGGGCGTTCCTTTTGTTGTTTTTGTTGGTATGCGCCCTCTGCTAGGTCAGGGGTGGCATATTGTTAACATGTTATCTATAGGCTGAATAGCGGGATTAGCAGGTTTTTTAAAAATCGTTTCTAAATTAATGATTTGTTCCATGCCTCGGGTTGCATGCACACGGTACCGACTCTAAGCTTCGACGCTTCGACCTTTGATACGCGTGAACCATGCCCACCCCTAGACCGTCCCTTACGCTCACCTTGCTCCAGGCCCGCGAAGCGACCATGGCGTTCTTCCGGCCATTGCTCAATGAACATGACCTGACCGAACAGCAATGGCGGGTGATCCGCATCCTGCGTCAGCAGGGCGAACTCGAAAGCCATCAACTGGCGCACCTCGCGTGCATCCTCAAGCCGAGCATGACCGGCGTGCTGGGCCGGCTGGAGCGTGACGGCATCGTGCGCCGGCGCAAATCCGCCGAAGACCAGCGCCGGGTCTTCGTCGCCCTGACCGAACAGGGCCAGCAGTGTTTTGTCGACATGAGCGCCGGGATGGAAAGCAACTACCAGAAGATTCAGGAGCAGTTCGGCGAGGAATCCCTGGAGCAGTTGATGGAGCTGCTCCAAAAGCTGAAAGGCATCAAGCCGTAATCCTCAAAAAAATTGACTGAAGCCTGTCCCTTTTTTTCACGTGGCTGGTCATTCCAGGTAAGTGAACAAAATCGAGAGCTTCTTCCAATGCCCGCAATCCGCCCGCTGCTGAATTTCAGCCTGATGCTGAGCCTGAGTGCCAGCCCGTTGTTCGTCCCCATCAGTTATGCCGAAGACGGCGCGTCCCGGCGCAGCTACCAGGTGCCGGCCGGCAGCTTGAGCGCCGCGCTGACCCGTTTCGCCGGCCTGGCCGGGGTCAACCTCTCGGTAGACCCGGCGCTGGTCAGCGGCCGTAACAGCAGCGGGTTGTCCGGCGAATACGGCGTCGAAGAAGGGTTTGCCCGCTTGCTGCAAGGCTCGGGCCTGCAACTGCAACCCCTGGGCGAGCAGGCCTACATGCTGACCCCGATTCCGGAAGGCGGCAGCCTGCAACTGGCACCCACCTCGATTCTTGGCACCGTCGGCGATGCCGGCAGCGAGTCCTTCGCCGGGGGCCAGGTGGCACGCCGTGGCTCCCAGGGTTTGCTGGGCTCACGGGATTTCATGGAAACCCCGTTCAGCATGACCACCTACACCAGCGAGGCGGTCAAGAACCAGCAGGCGCGCACCCTCGGCGACCTGATCGCCAGCGACCCCTCGGTGCGTGCCACCAACCCGGCGGGCGGGCGCTATGAACAATTCACCATTCGCGGTTTCAGCCTGTTTAACAGCGATGTCGCCTACAACGGCCTCTACGGCGTGCTGCCGACCTACACCATCGACATGGAAATGGCCGAGCGCGTCGACATCGTCAAAGGCCCCAGCCAATTGATCAACGGCATCTCGCCGCGGGGCAGCGTCGGCGGCGGGATCAACGTGGTACCCAAGCGCGCTACCGACAAGCCCATCACCTCGTTAACCGGCAGTTGGGCCTCCGACAGCCAGGCGGGCGGGGCCGTGGACATAGGCCGGCGTTTTGGTGAAGACAATAAATTCGGCCTGCGTTTCAACGGCGTGAAGCAGTCCGGCGACACTGCCTGGGACGACCAGAGTGTCGATCGCGAAATGGCCGTACTGGGCCTGGATTTTCGCGGTGAACGCCTGCGACTCTCCACCGACATCGGCCGCACCGAGCGCGACACCGACGCCCCCCAGGAGCGTGTGCAAGTTGGCCCCAACGCCAAGGTGCCGAGTGCCATCGACGTGCGCCACAACTACGCGCAACCCTGGAGCAAGGCGAGCACCAACGACACCTTCGGCACGGTCAACGGTGAGTTCGACATCAGTGACAACGTGATGCTCTATGGCGGCGTCGGCGCGCGTAAAAGTAACCATGACTTCTTGCGTCATGCGGTGTCGGTGAGCAACAACGCCGGTGACTTCAGCGTGCAGCCCCGCGACTTCACCCGCGACGAAAACGTGCGTACTGCCACGGCGGGCGTGCGCAACTGGTTTCATACCGGCCCGGTCAGCCATGAAGTCAACCTGGCGGCCAGCTATTTCTACATGGACTTCGAAAACGGCGGCGCACGCTATGCGCCAGGTTCGAGCAATATCTACAATCCGGTAGAAACACCTACGCCAAGCCGGCCAACGCGATTTGACTCGAAGGTCTACACCGAAAACCGCTTCAGCGGCGTGGCGTTGTCCGACACCCTGGGCTTCTTCGATGACCGGTTGCTGCTGACCCTCGGTGCGCGCTGGCAGCGGGTCAAGGTGGATGACTGGACCGATGACGTCAAAGGCGACACCGCCTACGACGAGGAAAAAATCTCACCGTCGGGCGGCATCCTGTTCAAGGCCACCGACAAGCTGTCGCTGTACGCCAACTACATGGAAGGCCTGAGCCAAGGCAAGATCGCGCCGTCGACCTCGATCAACGAGGATGAAATCTTCCCGCCCTTTATCAGCCGCCAGGTTGAAGTCGGTGCCAAGTACGACGCGGGGGCGTTCGCGGTGACGGCGGCGGTGTTCCGGATCAAGCAGCCGGCCTACGAGACCAACGCCACCACGCGGGTCTTCGGCCCCAACGGCAAGCGCCAGAACGACGGCGTCGAACTCAGCGTGTTCGGCGAACCGCTCAAGGGCTTCCGCCTGCTGGGCGGGGTGATGTACATCGACAGCGAATTGACCAACACCACCAACGGCACCTTCGACGGCAACCGCGCGCCGGCCACGCCCAAGTACAACGTCAACCTCGGCGCCGAGTGGGATGTGCCGACCGTTGAAGGCCTGACCCTGACCAGCCGCGGGATCTATTCCAGCTCCCAGTACCTGGACCAGTCCAACGTCAAGGAAATCGACGCCTGGACCCGTCTTGATGTTGGCGCACGCTACGCCTTCAAGGTCGACGACAAGCACATCACCCTGCGGGCCAACGTCGAGAACGTGGCCAATCGGCGCTACTGGAGTTCGGCCGGTGCCTCGGATGACAGCGAGCCGGGTTTGACCTTGTCGACGCCGCGTACTTACTTGCTGTCGGCCACCGTCGACTTCTGAGGAGCCTGCCACATAGCCTTCTGCACATCGATGGGCTTGGGCAGCAGGCGGTTCTGGTAAAACAGGTCCGCCGTCTGCTGCTGCGCCTGAAGGATGTGCGCATCAATCGGCAGGATCGGCGATGGCGGCCGGTTATCGACATAACGTGCAATCACCCCGGCCGGCAAACCCATGAAACGGGTCAGCACCTGCAGGCTGTCTTCGCGCTGGCTGCGGGTCAGGGCTTCGGCGGCGCTGAGTTCGTCGAGCAGGGCGTGGATGAAAGCACCGTTGGCCTGAGCGTAATCACGGCGTGCGGTATAGATTGGTCCAGACAGGTTCAAGCCTTCGCCATTGGCGAGCACGCGGCTGGGGCTTTGGCTCAGGGCCAGTGACGAGTAGGGCTCCCAGATCGCCCAGGCGTCGACACTGCCTTGCTCGAAGGCGGCGCGGGCATCGGCCGGTGGCAGGTAAACCGGCTTGATGTCCTTGTAGCTCAGGCCGGCGTTGTTCAAGGCCCGCAGGATCAGGTTGTGAGAGCTGGAGCCTTTCTGGAAGGCGACTTTCTTGCCCTTGAGGTCGGCGATGCTGTGCAGTGGGCTGTCGGCCTGCACCAGAATGGTTTCCGCCGTCGGCTTGGGCGGTTCAGCGCCGATGTAGACGAGGTCGGCGCCCGCCGCCTGGGCGAACAATGGCGGGATATCCCCGGTGGATGCCACGTCCAGCGCGCCCACGTTCAAGGCCTCGAGCATCTGCGGGCCAGCGGGGAATTCGATCCATTGCACTTTGGTCTGGTCGAAGCGTTTTTCCAGCAGGCCATGTTCCTTGGCGAGCACCAGGGCGATCGAGCCTTTCTGGTAGCCGATCCTCAGACTGGCCGGATCGGCAGCCATCGCGGTTTGAGTCAGGGCCAATAGCGCAAACAACAGTGCAGACATTCTCATGCCGGTTGCTCCGCAAAGCGATTGGCCGGCCGTGCCAATCCCAGGTTTTCACGCAGGGTGGTGCCGGCGTATTCGGTTCGGAACAGCCCGCGCCGTTGCAGTTCCGGCACCACCCATTGGGCGAAATCTTCCAGCCCGCCCGGCAGGTGCGGCACCAGCACATTGAAGCCATCGGCGGCGCCATTCTCGAACCAGTGTTGCAGTTCATCGGCGATCTGCGCGGGCGTGCCGATCAGGCTGTAATGCCCGCGGCCACCGGCGATGCGACGGCCCAGTTGCGCCAGGCTCAGCTGTTCGCGGCCCGCCAGTTCGGTCAGCAGTTGCTGGCGGCTGCGCTGGCCGCTGTCGGTCAATGGCAGGTCTGGCAGCGGGCCGTCGACCGGGTAGCCGGACAAGTCGAAATTACCCAGCATGCGCCCCAGCAATGCAACACCAACCTGCGGTTCGACCAACTGCTGGAAGGCCTCGAATTTGTCGCGCGCTTGCGCTTCTGTCTGCCCGACCACCACAAACACCCCCGGCATGATCTTCAGCGCATCCGGTTCCCGCCCGTATCGAGCCAGGCGACCCTTGAGGTCGGCATAGAACGCCTGGGCGTTGGCCAATGATGTCTGGGCGGTGAACACCACTTCGGCAGTTTGTGCCGCTAATTCACGGCCCGCCTCGGAAGAGCCGGCCTGGACAATCACCGGTTGGCCTTGAGGCGAGCGCGCCACGTTCAGCGGGCCTTTCACACGAAAGTGTTCGCCCACATGCCCGAGTACATGCAGTTTCGCCGGGTCGTAGTAGCTGCCACTGGCCTTGTCGCGCACAAAGGCGTCGTCTTCCCAGCTGTCCCACAGCCCCGTCACCACCTGATGAAACTCCCGGGCACGGCTGTAGCGTTCGCCGTGGCCGAGGTGTTCGTCGCGGCCAAAATTCTGTGCTTCGGCGGCGTTGTCCGAGGTCACCAGGTTCCAGCCGGCGCGCCCGCCGGACAGATGATCCAGCGAGGCGAACTTGCGCGCCACATGGTACGGCTCGTTGTAGCTGGTGGTGGCCGTGGCGATCAGGCCGATGTGTTCGGTCACCACGCTCAATGCCGACAGCAACGTCAGTGGCTCGAAGTGATCCGAGCGCGCCATGCGGCTGGCAATTTCGCCGGTGGCGGCGGCAATGCTGTCGGCCACGAACAGCGCGTCGAATTTTGCCGCCTCGGCAATCTGCGCCAAGCGCTTGTAGTGGGCGAAATCCAGCCCGGCATTGGCCGGCACATCGGGATGGCGCCAGGCAGCGACGTGGTGCCCGGTGGCCATCAGGAAAGCACCGAGTTTCAGTTGACGGGGCATGCTTAGAAATCCTTGCGCAGTTGCACGCCGAAGTAACGTTCATCGTCACGGGGCACGGCGCGGTAGATGTAGCTGCCGCCACTGGCCAGCAGCGGTGAATAGGACTTGTCGGTGAGGTTCTTCGCCAGCGGGGCCACGCGCCAGCCGTCGCTGTAGTCGGCCAGGGCGACGCTGGCGTTCCAGATACCGTAGGCGCCTTGCTTGGTGTCGACGTTCTGGCTGATGTCGTACTGCACTTCGCTCTGCCAGCTGTAGTCGGTACCCAGTTCGATATCCAGGCCGTTATCCAGCGGGATGCTGTAGTCGGCGCGCACGTAGCTTTTCCAGTCCGGGCTGAAGGGCAGCGGCTTGCCGTTGACGTTGCAGGACGCCGCCGCGCCAGGCGGGCAGGCGAACTCATCGATGCGGGCCCGGGTGTAGGCCAGCGCGCCGGAAAGTTTGAGTTGTTGGGTGGCCTGCAGGGCGTAGTCGAGTTCGACGCCTTCGGTGCTGACGCTGCCGGCGTTGATCAGGCGCGTCACCACTTGCCCGGCGACGGTGTCGAAGAAGTTCGCCTGGTAGTTGTCGTAGTCGCTGTGGAAGATCGCCAGGTTGGTGGTCAGGCGATTGTTCCAGCTGGTGGCCTTGATCCCGACTTCCCAGGTGTTGGAGGTCTCCGGTTTCAGCGCGTCGGTGTCCCGTGGCTGCATGTTGAAGAACACGTTGTAGGCCGGGCCCTTGTAGCCGCGCGAGTAGGTCAGGTAGCTGGTGACGGTGTCGCTCAGGTCGTATTGCACCCCCAGCCGGCCGGACCAGCCGTCTTCGTCCACCGAGCCGGAACTGCTGGTGGCCGGTTGAATGCCGCTGACCGTGGTGGCCGAGGTGGAGACACGGCGGTGATCGTATTCCAGGTCGTCGTGGGTATAGCGCAGGCCGGCGATGCCACGAAAGGCCGAGGTGAAATTAAGCGTGGTCTCGCCGAACACCGCGTAGCTGTCGCTGGTGGTGCCGTAGTCGGCGATGCCGCGGTCGGTGCGTGTGGTGGTGGTCAGGGTGCGCTGGTAGGTTTCCTGATCCTTGCCGTGCATGTAGAACAGGCCGCCGACGTATTCGAGGAATTCGCCTTTGGGCGAGGCCAGACGCAGCTCCTGGGAGTATTGGTCGAACGCCAGTTGTCCTTTGTCGGCGGTGCCGGGGAACGCGGCGGTCACGGTGCCCAGGCGGTCGCCGTCCTGGTACTGGGTGTTGTCCCAGCCGCGCCAGGCGGTGATTGAGGTCAGGGTGTAGTCGCCGAGGTTCCAGTCCAGTTGGGCAGACAGGCCTTTGTTGGTGTCCTCCACGTGGCTGCGGGTGTCGGTGTTGATGTCGCGGTTGTCGCTGGAGCCGCGCACCGGGTTCAACGCATTGGCGAACGCCGGGGTCAGGGATTGGCTCACCACGCCATTCGGCGCGTCGTCGTGGGACTGCATGTAGTCGGCAATCAGGGTCAGTTTCACGTCGTCGTTGGGGGTGAACTCCAATTTGCCGCGCACGCCCAGGTGGTTGTAGCCGTTCACTTCCTGGCCATTGTGCTTGTTGTCGACGTTGCCGTCGTAACTGCCGAACAGGCCGCTGATGGAGCCCTTCAGTGTGCCGGGAATCAGGCTGCCGCCCAGGCCGAAGCGGGTGCGGCTTTCATTGCCGCTGAAGTAGGACTGGTCGATGTAGCCGTGGGTCTCGGCCGTCGGCGCCTTGCTGGTGATATTCAGCACACCGGCCGAGGCGTTCTTGCCGAACAGCGTGCCCTGGGGCCCGCGCAGCACTTCGACGCGTTCCAGGTCCAGCAGGTCGAGGGTGGCCTGGCCGGGGCGGGCGTATACCACGCCGTCAATCACCGTCGCCACGGTGGGTTCGACCCCGGGCGAAGTGGAAATCGTGCCAACGCCCCGTACGAACAGCGAGGTGTCCTTGTTCGACGCGCCGGTACGAAAATTCAGCGAGGGTACTTGCTGCACGATACTGGCCACGCCGTTGCGATTGTCACGCTCCAGTTGTTCGCCATCGAGTACCGAAACCGCCACCGGGACTTTTTGCAGCGACTCTTCGCGGCGGGTGGCGGTGACCGTCACCGGCTTTAGGGTGGGTTCCTGCTCGTCGGCGGCGAATGCAGCGGGAACGGGCAGGGCGGCGAGCCCGGCGAGTAACCAGCCCAGATGGGCGCGGCGCCCGGTGGCGGCGCGTATGGATTGCGAAAGTTTTTGAGGTTGCCCCGGCTGTGTGTGCATGCTCTGACCGCTCGAAATGTGCCCTGAACCGCTGCCGTTCTGCGACGACAGCGCCGTTGAATCTGTCTTGGGCATTCGCTCGAGCGAGTAGCAGACAAAACGCTTTGGTAGCGCTAACATCGGCATTATTGGTAGGTGTGACATAGAGCGTCAAATACTAAAAAATTAGTTTTATATTCTTTTAGGTTTTTAACAGGATCCTCCCTTGAGCGAAGACAAACCCCGGAAACGCCGTGGCGCCGGCCGCGTCACCTTGAACACCGTGGCACGCCAGGCCGGTGTTTCAGCGATTACCGTGTCGCGCTATTTCAACCAGCCGGAGCAGGTCTCGCCCGAACGCCGCGAACGCATCGCCGCGGTGGTCGCCGAGCTGGGATACGTGCCCAATCTGGTAGCGGGTGGGCTGGCGTCGGCACGAGGCCGGATCGTCGCCATGGTGATTCCGAACATCTCCGGGCCGATCTTCGCCAATACCATCCAGGGCTTCAGCGACACCCTCAGCCGCCACGGCTACCAGTTGCTGCTGGCGTCCAGTTACTTCAGCGCCGAGCAGGAAGAAAACGCAGTACGCGCGTTCCTCGGCTGGTCCCCGGCGGCATTGGTGCTCACCAGCCGCTTCCACAGCGCGGGCACCGAGAAGATGATCGCCGAGGCGGATATTCCGGTGGTCGAAACCTGGGATTACCAACCCGAGCGGGAGCCGTTGCAGATTGGCTTCTCCCATTACGAGGTGGGCGTGACGGCCGCGCGCTACCTGCATGGCAAGGGGTATCGGCGCATCGCGTTCGTGCAGAACAGCGCGCCAGGGGACTTCAGTGCACTGGAACGCCGGGATGGCTATAGCGCAACCCTGCTTGAGCTGGGCATGCAGCCCTGGGTGTTCGCCCCGGACGCCGACCGCGCGCCCTTTGAGGCGGGCAAGCAAGCCATGCACGTGTTGATGAGCGCCGCCACACCGCCCGACGCAATCATCTTCGCCAATGACAACCTCGCCGCCGGTGGCTTGCTGGCGGGGCAACGGGCGGGGCTGAAAATCCCCGAGGATTGTGCGGTGCTCGGCTTTGGTGATTACCCGTTTGCCGAAATGCTTCTGCCGAGTCTCAGCACCATCAAGCCGCCCGCCCTGGAGATTGGGGTGCTGGCGGCGACGCGGGTGCTGGAAAGCCTGGGCGTGTTGCCGGTTGAGGACGAGGTGCAGCGCTTGAACCTGCTGGAATGCCGCTTGATCGAGCGCGAGAGCGGCTGAGGTTTATTTGCGGCGCCTGGCCATTTTGGATACGGTGCAGGCCTGCCAAAAGGACCTGCCAATGACCGAGCCACAACCCGCTACCGCGCCCAGAACCCGCCGTGCGCCCAAAGGCGAAAAGCGCCGGGAAGAACTGTTGGACGCTGCTTTACAGGTGTTTTCCATGGAAGGCTACAGCGGCGCCTCGATGGCGCAGGTGGCGGCGATCGTCGGCATCTCGGTGGCCGGCCTGCTGCATCACTTTCCCAGCAAGATTTCGTTGTTGATGGGCGTGCTGCAACGCCGGGACGAGGTCAATCAGCGGATTGCCGATGAGGTTCGGGCCGAGAAGTCATTGTCCGGGTTGCTCGGCAGCCTGCGGGCGATCAACCGCTCCAACGCGACAGCGCCGGGGGTGGTGCGGGCTTTTACGATTCTGAATGCGGAAAGCCTGCTGGACACCCATCCGGCCTGGGGTTGGTTTCAGGAGCGCTATGCGGGCATTCATCGGCGCATGCACGGGCAGTTTGCAGACCTTGTGGCCATGGGCGAGGTGCGCGCCGATGTGGACATCGCCGGGCTGGTGGAAGAGATCCTGGCCATGATGGACGGCTTGCAGATCCAGTGGCTGCGCTTTCCCGATCAGGTGGACCTGGTGGCGCGTTTCGATACCTACATCGCGCGGGTCGATGCGGCCATACGCGCGTAAATAATGTAGGAGCGAGCTTGCTCGCGAAGGACGTCAACGATAACGCGGGCATCCTGGATTAACGCGGTGTCTTTGCGTTTTTCGCGAGCAAGCTCGCTCCTACAGGTTTTTATCAGTTACCCACAGCACTGCCCTGGCTGCTGTCATCCGAGGTGTCGTAGCCGTCACCGTCGCTGGTGCCGGAGTCACCCTGGTTCTGATGCAGCACACCACCGGTCTTGACCGTTGGCAGCTCACGCAGCGTGGAGTTGAGCGCCGAGCGTGGCAGCGGGTTGCTGGTGGTGGTCGACAGTTCCTGGCGGAACGGGTTGACCAGCTTGGCGTTCAGGCGAATGTCCTGGGACGAGGCGCCGACCGACAGGTTGAAGCTGTCGGCGTCCACCACCCATTGCTTGCTCGCCACATCGAAGTACGCCAGTGAGCGGTCGTTGAGTTCGATGGTCACGCGCTTGCTCTCGCCGGGCTTGAGGAACACCTTCTTGTAGCCCTTGAGTTCCTTCAGTGCCCGTTCGACTTTCGGGTGGTTCTGGCCCACATACAGCTCGGCGACTTCAGCGCCCGCCACCTTGCCGGTGTTGCTCAGGTCGAACGATACCTTGATCGGCGCGCCCGCCACCGCGACACCGGGTGTCACGCTGATGTTGCTGTAGCCGAAGGTGGTGTACGACAGGCCGTAGCCGAACGGGTAGAGCGGCTTGATGCCTTTTTTCTCGTAGCCGCGATAACCCAGGAACAGGTCGTCCTTGTAGCTCATCTGCGTGAGGGTTTCCTGATTGTCGAATTTCGGGAAAGTCGCGTAGATCGGGTTGTCTTCGATATTGCGCTCGATGCTGATGGGCAGCTTGGCCGATGGATTGACCTTGCCCAGCAAAATCTCCGCCAGGGCCTGGCCGCCGTTCTGCCCCGGGTAGAACGCATGCAGCGCCGCCGGCACCTGGTCGATCCAGTCGCTCATCTTCAGCCCGGTGCCACCGTGCAGGGTGACCACGGTGTTCGGGTTGACCTTGGCAATGCTCTGGATCAGCAGGTTCTGGTACTCCGGCAAATCGAAGCTGTGGTCGAAGCCTTCACCTTCGTACTCATTGCTGTTGCCTGCCGCCACCAGCACCGCGTCGTACTGGGCCAGGTCCTTGGGCGCCACCAGCGAGGCCCAGCTCATTTGCACGCCCACCAGGCCGCCCATGGTCGAGAGGTAGCCTTTGCGGCGCGAGTACTCAAGCTTGATGTCCACGGCCTTGCCGGCTTCAAGATTGACCTTGGCGAACACCGGAATCGTCGGCGGGATGCTGTTGTTGGGCAGTGGGTTGCCGTCGCCATTGTCGAGCACTTTCTGGCCATTGACGTACAGGCGCACGGCACCGTCGGCGCGCACCTTGAACACCTGTTCGCCGCTGACGGTCGGGGTGATCTGGCCGCTGTAGCGGATCGACGTGGCGGCGGTGTCGCCATTCACCGGCAGACTGTCGGTGGACCAGTCGAGGTCGACATGGTTGTCGGTGCGGGTGGCAGCCGGGTCGCCGGACCAGTTGGCATTGCTGAAGAATTCGGTCTTCAAGCCCTTGACGCTATTGCCGTCGTTGTCGGTGTGGGTCCAGTTGGACGTCGTCTGGTCCAGGGACAGCCCGTCGATGAACTCGACCTTGGCGTTCGGCGCCAGTTGCTGCAGGCCACTCAGTTCACTGATGTAGTTGGCGGCCATCACATTGGCGCTGCCGAATCCGGTGGGCGGTGCGTATTTGGCCAGGTTGCCGACCACGGCGATGCGCTTGACCTTCTTCGCGTCCAGGGGCAGCAGGCTGTCCTGGTTTTTCAGCAGCACGATGCCTTCGCGGGCCGCATTCAACGCCACGCGGTTGCTGGTTGCGCTGTTCATGTTATGGGTGGTCAGCGGCGCCTTGCTGTCGAATTTGTACAGGTAGATCTGCTTGAGGATGCGCCGCACCTTGTCATCGATGGTCGCGCCGGCGAGTTCGCCACTGTCGAGGAACGGCTTGAGTACAGTGCTGTTCATCTGGTAGCCCATCATGTCCAGATCGGTACCCGCCTGTGCCGCCGGCAAGCCGTTGACCACAGCGTTGTAGTCACTCTGCACAAAGCCCGGATAGCCCCATTCGGTCTTCAGGATGTCGTGCATCAGGTGCTTGTTCTCGCAGGCGAACTCACCGTTCACCTTCTGGAACGAACACATCATCATCGCCACTTTGCTGTTCTTCGAGGCGGATTCGAAGGGCGGCAGGGTCATTTCCCGCAGCACCCGTTCGCTGATGGTCTCGTCGAGGTGAAAGCGGTTGCTTTCCTGGTCGTTGGCGGCGAAATGTTTGGCGTTGGCCCATACCCCGCGTGACTGGATACCATTGATCACCGCCGGCCCCAGGCTGGCGCCAAGGAATGGGTCTTCACCGGACAGGTACTCAAACGCCCGGCCGCTGTAAGGCATGCGGTACAGGTTCACCCCGGGCCCGGTGACGAATTGATAACCGCCGCTTGCGGTGTCGTAACCCAGGGCACGGCCCAGGTCGATGGCGCGGCGCGGGTTCCAGCTGGCCGCCAGGTTCGGGCCGGAGGGGTACACCACGCCCTGGTCGTTGCCTTCGCTGGTGTAGCGCACACCCACGCCACCGTCGGCGCCATGAATCTGCGGCACGCCATACTGAGTCAGCGGCTTGACGTCCCAACCACCGGTGCCGCCGATATAGGCGAGTTTTTCTTCCAGGGTCATCTTGGCCAGGGTCTTGTTTGCGGCCTTTTCGGCACGGTTTACCCGCGCTTCATCGAGGGCGGGGCTGGTGGCCGCATGCACCTGGGACACAGCGAGCGCCAGCAGGGCGAATGCCGACTGCGCACCGATCATTTTGCGTTTACTCATGGGACTCTCCGACAACTGATTATTGATAGCTGGGTGCCGAGAAGTGCATTTCGTTGTGCACGCTCGTCACTTTTTTACGGGCAATAGTTCACCTTTGTCGCAACTTTTTGCCGATGGCTAATTGCGATTACGGGGCGGATTCCGCAGTTTTAAAAGTGTAATAATTGAACTAGTTATTGTTTTGAGTAGTGTCTATGCGATATCACGAGATGGCATTTTGAACCGCTAAAACGCCGTAATTAAGTCAATTCTTGCCGTAAAATGTCAAACGAAAGCTAATATCTGCGTAAAATAAGAAATATTTTCTTACGTTTATGAACTTAGATTAAACCTACTAGTCGATTGGTTTAAGGAAATATGCGCAGTCATGGCTAACTAGTGGCGTTCGCCAGTAGTTCTAAATGGCCATAATCCAAATGGGCTGTAATACAAAATGCTTTGGTGTAGGGTCTTGACCTTGTCAGGACCGTGCCTGGGCGATTGATTGTTTTTTATCTGGAGAAAGTTGATGAAGATTTCCCTGTTGAGTGCCGGTGTTGTACTGGGCGTTGCACTAAGTGGTGCGGCAATGGCCGTCGAGTCGACGGACGCTGACGCGAAGTCCGGTGCCGCCGATTCCACGGTGATCACCCAGGCCCACGATGCCAAGGCGGCGAAGAAGCAGAAGGCCGAAACCACCAAGGGCGGTCGCCCGCTGAGTAACAGCCAGGCGACTGCGCCAAAAACTTCCAACTAAGGTTGGATGCACCTGTTTCCGGGCGCCTTACCAGCAGGCGCCACGGCAACAGGTTTTTTAAATAGCCCCTCAGATTTCGCAGATGCCCCAGCCCATGCCGTCCACGCCCATCGATGCTTGCCGAATGCAGATTCCGGATACCGAACAGGTGTGCGCATGGCTGATGCAGCAGGCCGGTTTGAAAACCGTCGACCTGGAACGCGCCCGACGGTTATCTCAGGAGTCCGACGACCCTGAACTGCTCGGCCTGCTGACGCGTCTGGGGCTGGTTTCCGAAGTGGAGCTGGCGCGGGCCTGGGCCGATTTGCTTGGCGCTCCGTTGCTGCTGGCGGACGCCGCACCGCCCGTGCTCGATCCGCTGCCGGCGCTGACCGAACGCTTCATGCGTCATTACCAGGTGGTGCCGGTGGGCTGGAGCCACGGCGGCTTGCGTGTGCTGGCGGCCAACCCGGCGCTGCTGTATCCGTTCCAGGCCCTGGCGTATGCGTGCGGCGTGCCGGTGTGGTTGGCGGTCGGGCCGCGCAACGAAGTCGAAACCCTGATCGAGCGCTACTACGGCCAGGGCCGTTCGGCCATGGGCACCCTGATCGAAAACCTCGACGAGCAGGGCGGCGCCCTGGAAGACATCGAACACCTCAAGGACATGGCCTCCGAGGCGCCGGTGATTCGCCTGGTCAACCTGATCCTGCAACGGGCCGTGGAGCACCGTGCTTCGGACATCCATATCGAACCCTTCGAAAACCAGCTCAAGGTGCGCTACCGCATCGACGGTGTGCTGCATGAAGCCGAAGCACCACCGTCGAGTTCTTCGGCGGCGGTGATTTCCCGGGTCAAGATCATGGCGCGCCTCGACATTGCCGAGCGCCGCCTGCCGCAGGACGGTCGGATCATGTTGCGCATTCAGGGCAAGGAACTGGACCTGCGGGTGTCCACGGTGCCCACCAGTTTTGGTGAGTCGGTGGTGATGCGCCTGCTGGACCGCCAGACCGTCCAGTTCGATTTCCAGAGCCTGGGTTTTGATGGCCAGCGCCTGGAAACCTTTCTGGAGGTGCTCGAGCGGCCTCACGGCATCCTGCTGGTCACCGGGCCCACCGGGTCGGGTAAAACCACCACGCTCTATACCGCGCTGTCGCGGCTTAATACCGCCGAGCGCAAGATCATCACCGTCGAAGACCCGGTGGAATACCAACTGGAAGGCATCAACCAGATCCAGGTCAAGCCGGCCATCGGGCTGGACTTCGCCGGGGCGCTGCGCTCCATCGTGCGCCAGGACCCGGACGTGATCATGATCGGTGAAATCCGCGACCTCGAAACCTGCCGCATCGCCATCCAGTCGTCCTTGACCGGCCACCTGGTGCTCTCGACCCTGCACACCAACAGCGCGGCGGCGAGTATCACGCGCCTGCTGGACATGGGCGTAGAGAGCTACCTGATCGCCTCGACCGTCAACGGCATCCTCGCGCAACGCCTGGTGCGCCGCCTCGACCCGGCGACCCGCGAGGCGTTCGAAGCCCCGCCGGAACTGATCGAGGAACACGGCCTCGACCGCTTCACCGACCAGCGCCCGATCCTGCTTTACCGGCCTCGCGCCAACGCCCCCGGCGGCGGTTACCACGGCCGCAGTGCAATCACCGAATTGCTGGTGATGAATGACGAACTGCGCAGTTTGTTGATGCGCCAGGCGGATGCCGCGACCCTTGAACAAGCTGCCCGCCGCGGTGGCCTGCGTACCCTGCATGAAGAGGGTCTGCGCCAAGCCGTGGCGGGTGTCACGTCCCTTGAAGAAGTGCTGCGCGTCACCCGTGGAGAGGGCGCGTGAGCCTGTTCAAATACCGCGCCCTCGACAGCCAGGGCACCGCGCAGAACGGCACCCTCGAAGCCAAGGACCAGGCCGCCGCCGTCGCCGCGCTGCACAAGCGTGGGCTGCTGTTGTTGCAGATTGATCCCGCCAGCGCTCAGGGGCTGCGCAACGCTTTCGGGCGCGGCCATTTGAATGGCGCGGCGCTGGTCAGTTTTACCCAGCAATTGGCCACGCTGCTCGGCGCGGGCCAGCCGCTGGAACGCTCGCTGGGCATCCTGCTCAAGCAACCCGGCCAGCCGCAAACCCGCGCGTTGATCGAGCGCATCCGCGAGCACGTCAAGGCCGGTAAACCCTTGTCGGCAGCGCTGGAGGAGGAGGGCAGCCAATTCTCGCCGCTGTACCTGAGCATGGTCCGCGCCGGTGAGGCGGGCGGCGCGCTGGAGAACACCCTGCGCCAACTCAGTGACTACCTGGAACGCAGCCAGTTATTAAGAGGCGAGGTGATCAACGCGTTGATCTATCCCGCCTTTCTGGTCGTCGGCGTGCTCGGTTCCCTGGCGTTGTTGCTGGCCTACGTGGTGCCGCAGTTCGTGCCGATCTTCAAGGACCTGGGCGTGCCGATTCCGCTGATCACCGAAGTGATTCTGGGACTCGGCCAGTTCCTCGGCGCCTATGGCCTGGCGGTGCTCGCCGGGTTGATCGTGACTGTCTGGGGCCTGGCGGCACGCCTGCGCAACCCTCGACACCGTGAAGCGTACGACCGGCGCGTGCTGGGTATCCGAGTTATAGGCCCGCTGTTGCAGCGGGTCGAAGCCGCACGCCTGGCACGCACCCTTGGCACCTTGCTGAGCAACGGCGTGGCGTTGCTGCAAGCGCTGGTGATCGCTCGCCAGGTCTGTACCAACAGAGCCTTGCAGGCACAAGTGGCCCAGGCCGCCGAGTCGGTGAAAGGCGGCGGCACCCTGGCCAGTGCGTTTGGCAGCCAACCGCTGCTGCCGGACCTGGCGCTGCAAATGATTGAAGTCGGCGAACAGGCCGGTGAACTGGACAGCATGCTGCTCAAGGTCGCCGACGTGTTCGACGTCGAAGCCAAGCGCGGCATCGACCGCCTGCTCGCCGCCCTGGTGCCGTCCCTGACCGTGGTCATGGCGGTGCTGGTGGCGGTGATCATGCTGGCGATCATGCTGCCGCTGATGAGCCTGACCAGCAATATATGAAAACCCGAGGAAGCAAGCCGATGCGCCATACCCGTTTCAAACCCGCCCGCCGCCAAGGCGGTTTCACCTTACTGGAAATGCTCGCGGTGATCGTGTTGCTGGGGATCGTCGCCACCATCGTGGTGCGCCAGGTAGGTGGCAACGTCGACAAGGGCAAATACGGCGCAGGCAAGGCGCAACTGGCCAGCCTGAGCATGAAGATCGAGAGCTACGGCCTGGATGTGGGGTCGCCGCCCAAGAGTTTGCAGCAACTGGTCGAGAAATCCGGCAACGCCGCCGGTTGGGCCGGGCCGTACGCCAAGCCCTCAGACCTCAAGGACCCGTTCGGCCATGCCTTCGGCTATCGTTTCCCCGGTGAACATGGGGCCTTCGACCTGATTTTCTACGGTCAAGACGGCCAGCCCGGCGGCGAAGGCTACAGCGCTGACTTGGGCAACTGGGAATAATGCAGGCCCTCCAACGCGGCTTTACCCTGCTGGAGATGCTGGTGGTCATTGTGTTGATCAGCATCGCGGCCGGGTTGGTGGGATTTGGCCTGCAACAAGGCCTGCGGGTTGCCAAAGAGCGTCAGGCGGTTGGGCAGATGGTCGATGCCCTGCGCAGCACGCGGGCGCGGGCGATTGTCAGCGGCACCTCGGCCAGGACCGTATTCGACCTGGCCCAACTGAGTTTCCAGGCGCCGGGGCGACCGCTCAGGCACTGGCCGGCCGACCTGCAAGTGACCCTGCACACCGCCGAGCAAGCAGGCTCTGCGGTGGAGTTTTACCCTGACGGCAGTTCCACCGGCGGCAACCTGTTGTTGGCCAATGGCTCGCGGCGTTGGCGCATCGATATTGGCTGGCTGACTGGCAGCGTGCAGTCCAAGGCGTTGCCATGAATCGCCAGTCGGGTTTCACCTTGCTGGAAATGCTTGCTGCACTGACCCTCATGGCCATTTGCAGCACGGTGTTGCTGGTCGCTTTCGGGCAGAGCGCGCGCTCGTTGTTGCAGGTCGCCCACAGCGACCGCCTGACCCATGCCGCCTTGAGCGTGATGGACCAGGAAGGATCCGGCCCGCTGGCAAGCGGCACTCGCCAGGGCAGCCTGGGCGACGGCATCGATTGGCAATTGACCATTGCCCAGCAGCCCACCCGTATCGGCCAGCCGCGGTTGTTTCGCCTTGACCTTACCGTCAGTGAGGCCCGGCGCCAGGCCCATTTCAGCACCTTGAAATTGCGCGCTGTCACCGACAGGGCTGGCCCGTGAATCAGCGTCAACAGGGCTTTACCTTACTGGAAATCATGATCGTGCTCAGTTTGCTGGGTGTGTTGCTGACGCTGGTGGGCGGCGCGTTGCTGGGTGCCAACCGCGCGGTGCTCAAGGCCCAGCGCTACACGGTCAGCCTCGATGAAATGCGCGCCGCACAACAGTTTTTGCGCACCTCTATCAGCGAGGCGCTGCCGCTGGACGTGACTGAGGACGACAGCCAAACCAACGGTTTTTTTGCCGGATCCGCCCAACGCCTGCAATTCGTCGCGACCTTGCCCGGTGTGCTCGGTGGCGGTATCCAGCGCTTCACTTTGCAGTTAACCGGGCCCGAGGAGCAGCGCGATTTGCAAGTGGCGTTCGCGCGGTTTGAGTCCAGTGCCCAAGTGAGTGTGCCGGCCACCCGCAGCGAGCCGCAGGTGTTGCTGAAGAACGTCGAGGATCTGCAATTCAGCTATCGCGGCGTGTCGCCCAAGGGCCAGGCCACCGGCTGGATCAGTGACTGGCCGTGGACCAAACGCTTGCCTTATGCAGTGCGCATTGCGGCGCGCGTCAACGGGCCGGTGCCGTGGGTGACCCAAGTGGTTGCCCTGCGCCTGAACCTGTCCAGCGGAGCATCAGACCAATGAAGCGTCAGCGCGGCGTTGCACTGCTGCTGGTGCTGTGGGTGCTGGCATTGCTCAGCCTGCTGCTGGGCGGCCTGGCCGGTTGGGTGCAACTGGAAAGCCGCCAGGCCCTGTGGCATCGCCAGCACACCCAGGCGTTGCTGGCGGCGGAGGCGGGCGTGGCGTTGGCCATGCAGGCTCTGGCAGACCCGTTGCAGCGCAAACAATGGATTGCCGACGGCCGCGAAATGCCCTTGGTGTTTGATGACGCACAGCTGCTCGTGAGCCTGCACAGCGAGCGCGGCAAGCTGTATTTGAACAGCGCCGAGGCGGCCGACTTTGCCCGCCTGGCCCTGGCTTGCGGCGCCACCCAGGCCCAGGCCAGCCGGCTCGCCAGTGACCTGGAGGTACGGCGCAACGAAGGCCTGCCGCCGTTCCGTGTGGTGGAAGAACTGCGGCAATTGCCCGGCATGATCCAGGCGCTGTACAGCCGGCTGGTCCCGGAAATCAGCTTGTGGAGTGGCCTGGACCGGCCCGATCCTGCTTTCGCCAGCCCATTGATGCGTCAGGCGTTGAACCTGCCCCGGCAGAGCGCGACGGGCGCCGACCCCGGTGATGTGCTGGTGATCGACAGTCGCGCACAACGTCCCGGCGGCTATCACGCCCGGTTGCAAGCCACGGTGTTATTGAGCTCCGCGCAAGGCAGCGCACAACCCTATCGAGTCCTACGTTGGCAAGAATGAACGAACACTTATCCGCACGGCTGCAAGTGCTGGTGGCACCTTTCGCCCAGCGCTGGCGCGGCAGTGTGCTGCAATTGGGCTGGCAGCTGTGGCTCAAGGAGCTGCATGGCTGCCTGCCGGACTGGTTGTCGCTGCATGACATCCCCGAGCATGTCTACCGCTGGCCGTTGACGGCGCCCGTGGAACAGCTCACCGGCGAGGCGCGTGGGGTGCTGGTACTGCCACCCTCGGCGGTGCTGGTGCAAACCGTGCAATTGCCCCCGGCCGCCGCGCGTAACCTGGCGACGGTGGTGGGTTATGAGCTGGACCGTTTTACCCCGTTCGATGCCGCCCAGCTGTACTTCGTCGTGCGCCAGGAGCGCCGTACACCCACGCACTTGCAGGTGACACTGGTGGCGATCCTGCGCGAGCGCCTTGACCCGATGCTTGATGAATGCGCGGCCCTTGGCTTGCAGCCCCATGCCGTGGATGTGGCCGACGGGGTCGGGCTGATGGGTATCGACCTGCTGCCGGCGCCATTGCGTCCGCGCCAGCGTCCGGCCGGGAAGGGTTTGCAACGCAGCCTGCCGTGGCTGTGCGGTGCCTTGCTGATTGCGGCGATGCTGCTGTGGCTCAACGACCGGCAGCGGGTGCTCGACGTGATGCATGCGCAGGTGCAGCAGCAAAAAGCCCAGGTTGCCGAGATCCAGAGCCTGCGCCAACAACTGCTCAACACCCGTGGCGCCGCGCAGTACCTGATCCGCCGCAAATCGGCACAACCGCCACTGGCCGCGCTGCTGAATGAGCTGACCGCGTGCCTGCCCGCCGACACCTGGATCGACCAGTTGGAGGTCAATGACGGCGCCGACGTTTCCTTTTCCGGGCAGAGCGCCAAGGCCAGCGCCTTGATCACCCGGATCAAGGCCTGCCACAGCCTGGAAAACGCCCAGTTCGAAGGGGTGATCCAGCCCGATGCGCAAACCGGCAAGGATCAGTTTTCCCTGCGCGCCCACTTGCACCAGGAGGCCGCCGATGCGCCGACCACTGACACCCCGTGAACGTCGCGGCGCGGCCTTGCTGATCCTCGCGCTGGTGCTGGGCGGCGGTTACTGGCTGCTGATCGACAGCTGGTTCGCCGGGCCATTGCGCGACATGGGCGAGCAAGCAGAACAGCTGCGCGAACAACAGCAACGCTATGCCGGCCTGTTGCACCAGGGCGCCGCCTTGCGCGAGCAACTGGAGCAAGCCCGCCAGGACCCGGCCAGCAGCACCAGCCTGTTGCCGGGAGATGACCCCAGCGCCGTGGCGGCCGACCTGATGCAACGCATCGCCGACCTGATCAGCAGCCGCGCCAGCTTCGGCGGCGGTTGCAGCCTGACCCAGCGCATGCCCATCACTCCGGAGCAGGACGACACCGAGCCCTATCGCCAGGTGAAAGTCAGCCTGACCCTCAACTGCGCCATCGAGCCCCTGACCGCGATCCTGCATGAACTGGAGTACCAGCGACCGTTCCTGTTCGTGGATGAAATGAGCATCCGCCGGGCCCCTAATGCCCCCGCCAGCGGCGGTGCCGGAAAGCTGGTGGTGCACCTGTTGGTGCGCGGTTATCTGCAACCGGCAGCGGCCAAGCAGGCCCGCCGATGATCAATTCATTGCGCCCTCTGGAGTGGGGATTGCTCGGTGTAGCCGGGCTGCTGGGCCTGCTGATGGTGGGCATCTTGAGCAGCATCGGCGATGCGCCCCAGTGGCTGGATGAGCCAGCCTCCGCTACGCGCGCCAATGCTTCGGCCAAGGTTCATGTGGCCCCAAGTGCGACCCTGGAAAGCCTCGCCGGCACCTGGCAGGCGCCGCTGTTCAGCCCCGACCGTAGCCCCGATGCCGCCGTGGGCCAGGCCGAGATCTCCAGCCTGTCGAGCCTGAAGCTGACCGGCGTGCTGCTCGACGGCGACCTTCGCGTCGCGCTGCTCAAACCCGCAGACGGCCCGCCACTCAAGGTCCACCAAGGCCAGACCCTGCCCAACGGCTGGCGCCTGGAACACCTGACACCGCTGCACGCCCGTTTTGTGCTGGACGGCCGCACGCAAACCCTGAGCCTCAGCGTCCTGCGTTTGCCGCCGCCGTCCACCACACCCCCGATTTCCCTTCCTCACGAGCCCGCCCCTTGATCGATACTTCCCCTCGCGCCTTGCGCACCACCGTGTTTTGCCTGGCCACCGCCGTCGCCCTGGGCGGCTGTGGGTCATTCCCCGATCACCTCGACCCGGACGATGCCTTGCTCCACGAGGCGATGCAGGGCACCGGTTCGCAACGGCCCGCCGTGGACCCGGCCAGCGAGTCGCCTGCGGCTGAAAGTCGCCAACCCCAGGCGCCCACGCCGCCCCAGCGCCAGTTGATTCGCGGCAACCAGCAGTTCGTGCGTCAGCCCGCACCGGCGCCGGCGGTCAAGGATGAAGCCAGTGGCGACATCGTGTTCAACTTCGCCGACCAGCCGATTGAAGCGGTGATCAACAGCGTCATGGGCGACCTGTTGCACGAGAACTACAGCATCGCCCAGGGGGTGAAAGGCAACGTAAGCTTTTCCACCTCAAAGCCGGTGAACAAGAAACAGGCGTTGTCGATCCTTGAAACCCTGCTGTCCTGGACCGATAACGCAATGATTCGCCAGGGCCAGCGCTACGTGATCCTGCCCGCCAACCAGGCGGTGGCGGGTAAGCTGGTGCCGGAAATGAGCGTGTCGCAACCCTCCAGCGGGCTCTCGGCGCGGCTGTTTCCGCTGCGCTATATCTCGGCCACGGAAATGCAGAAACTGCTCAAGCCGTTCGCCCGGGAAAACGCGTTCCTGCTGGTGGACCCGGCGCGCAATGTACTGAGCCTGGCCGGTACGCCGGATGAACTGGCCAACTACCAGGACACCATCGACACCTTTGACGTCGATTGGCTCAAAGGCATGTCGGTCGGGGTATTCGGCTTGCAGCGGGCCTCGGTGGCCGAGTTGATGCCCGAGCTGCAAAAGATGTTCGGCCCTGACAGCGGCATGCCTCTGGCGGGCATGGTGCGGTTCCTGCCGATTGAGCGGACCAATTCGGTGGTGGCGATCTCGTCCCAACCGCAGTACCTCAGCGAAGTCGGCGACTGGATTCATACGATCGACGAAGGCGGCGGCAACGAGCCGCAGATGTACGTCTATGACGTGCGCAACATGAAGGCCACAGACCTCGCCAAGTACTTGCGGCAGATCTACGGCAGCGGCGCGATCAAGGACGATACGCCGGCCAAGGTAGCGCCGGGTTTGCGCACCGCGACCTTGTCCTCACTCAACACCAGCGGCGGCACCTCGGGTGGCCTGAACAACAACGGCAATAACGCGGGCCTCAGCAACAACAACCAGGCCGGCGGCGACGACGAGGATCAGGCCCCGAGCGCCAACGAAGACAGTGAAAGCGCAGAGCAGGGCGCCGCCGACGGTACTGCCGCCAAAAGCCTCGACGCCGGTACCCGGATCACCGCGCAAAAAAGCAGTAACCAACTGCTGGTACGCACCCGACCGGTGCAGTGGAAGGAGATCGAATCGGCGATCAAGCGCCTCGACAACCCGCCGCTGCAAGTGCAGATCGAGACGCGCATCCTCGAAGTCAAACTCACCGGCGAACTGGACCTCGGGGTGCAATGGTACCTGGGCCGCCTGGCGGGCAATTCCACCAGCACCACGGTGGCCAATACTCCTGGCAGCCAGGGCGCGCTGGGCGGTGGCGGGGCGGGATTGGGCGCGGATTCGCTGTTCTATTCCTTCGTCAGCTCCAACCTGCAAGTGGCCTTGCATGCCCTGGAAACCAACGGCCGCACCCAGGTGCTGTCGGCGCCGTCGCTGGTGGTGATGAACAACCAGCCGGCGCAGATCCAGGTGGGCGACAACATCCCCATCAGCCAGACCACCGTCAACACCGGCAATTCCGACACCACTTTGAGCAGCGTCGAATACGTGCAAACCGGGGTCATTCTCGACGTGGTGCCGCGCATCAACCCGGGCGGCCTGGTGTACATGGACATCCAGCAACAGGTCAGCGATGCCGAGAACCAGACCACCAACAGCAGTGACACGCCCAACAACCCGCGCATCTCCACACGCTCGGTGTCCACCCAGGTGGCGGTGCAAAGCGGCCAGACCGTATTGCTCGGCGGGCTGATCAAACAGGACAACGCCGAGAGCGTCAGTGCGGTGCCGTACCTGGGGAAAATCCCGGGGCTGCGCTGGTTGTTTGGCAACACCAGCAAGTCCAAGGATCGCACCGAACTGATCGTGCTGATCACGCCGAGGGTGATTACCAGCAGCAGCCAGTCGCGGCAGGTGACGGATGACTATCGCCAGCAGATGCAACTGTTGCGGCCGGCGAACTAGTTCGCGCTACCGGTTGAGAGTCTGGATTTTTGCTTCTGTGTCCTGGTCGATGATCTCGCGCAGCGTCTGGAAAATCGGCTCGGCGCTGGTGTGTTTCTTGCCGTAGGCCAGATTGAAGGCGTAGTCGAAGTCGGGCGGGTTCAGGCCCTGGTTGTGTTGCAGCAGGGTCTCCAGCTTGTCCAGGGCCTTGACTGCCTTGGCCTCGGCAGACCGGGCGTTTTCGTAGTCGTCCCACAGGGCCAGAATGTCGGCTCGCAGCGGTTCATCCAGTGCCCGGGTCAACAGCAGCAGGTCGTCGTGTTCTTGCTGGCTCTTGTTGGGGAACTGCGCCTGGTTGACCGCCGGGATGTCGCCGTGGATGGCCTCTCCCAGGTCGTGGACTACGCACATCTTGAGAATTTTCAGCAGGTCGAGGCCGGCCAGCTCATCCCCGAAGGTAATTGCCATCAGGCACAGGCGCCAGCTGTGTTCCGCGGTGCTTTCGGTGCGGCCGGAAGAGGTATGCGCGCTTCTGAGCACGTCCTTGAGTTTTTCCGCTTCGCGCAGGAAGTCGAGGCGGCCCTTGAGTTTTTCGATGTCCATGAATCTGCCCCGGCAGGGTCGCGGTTAAGGATTCAAGACTAGGCGCGGTGGTGCGAAGCGTCCACGCATAAAATATGCGCCGGGGAGTTAGAGCGTCTCGACCAGCCGCGCGGCGGTGCCATCGCTCAGGGGGATGCGGGTCCAGCGGCACAGGCTCTGGCGGATCGGTACAACCGTGGAGTCGTTGGTGCCGGTGATGAACTCCAGGGCCGGCGGGGCGAGGCTGTCGCGCCAGCCCGAGTCATCCAGCGCGGACTCCATGCGCAGTATTTCCGGCGTCACGAAGCGCCACAGTGAATGCCCCAGAAGGTCCGCCAACGGGCTGCTGAACTCGGCGGCACGGGAGGCCGAGCAAGCCAGCAGACGATGGGTCAGGTCACATATCAGGTGCATCGGGCGCGGACTTTCCTTGACCAGCCGGGCGAGGGCCTGATCGGCGGCGGCTTTCAGGCGTGCGGCCAGCAACTGTTCAAGTTGTCGGTGCGCCGCAGGCTCCATGGCCTGCACGCCACTTTCCCAGCGGGAAATCGTCGACTGGGTGACGTGGAACAACTCGGCGGCGTGAGTCTGTTTGACGCGGTGCAGCAGACGCCATCGTCTCAACGCAATGCCGGGCAGGGCAGGCTTGAGCAACAGGTCGGACATTTTTCACATTCCGGGGAAGGCGGTGAGGGCGGGTAGTGTGAGGAATGCAGGGGCCGCTGCGCAAATCTGTTGGATCAGCGGAGCGGCCCGGTGCGTCTCAGCCCTTGCGTTGCAGGGTGTGATAACCCAGCACTGCCCGCGCTTCCCTCAATGATTTGCCTTCATCGAGCAATCCCCGGATACGTGCTTCCACCGCTTCAATCGAGCGCGCACAGGCTGCCACTTCATGGGCCCGCTCACGCGGCACGATCACCACGCCGTTGGCGTCGGCGATCACGATGTCCCGGGCGCACACCCGGGCCTGGCCGACGGACACCGGCTGGTTTACCGCTTCCACTTCAACCCGGTCCTTGCCGGTGCGCATGAACCGGCCCTTGGTGAACAGCGGGTAACCGTCGCCCAGGGCCTTGCTGACGTCGCGGCACACGCCATCAATCACCGTCGCGGCGATCCGCTGGCTGCCGGCGTACTGGGTCATGATGTCGCCCCACACCGTGCAGTCGGTGCGCCCGTCATTGTCGATCACCACCACATCGCCTTCGGCCACGTCATCGATAAAGTCGCCTACGGTGCCCGGCGGGGTGCTGGCGCTGACGTAGCGCACGGTGAAGGCCGGGCCGACCACCACCTGGCGATAGTTGTCCAGGGGCATGATTCCCAGGCACTGGCCGGGCAGGCCGAGTTTGTCCAGGGCATCGGACACGCCCGGGGTGTCCAGGCCTGCAAACAGGGCAACCAATTCTTGGTCTTGGGGCGACATGGGTAACTCCTCGTGGGGTGACAAATCAGGTCGGTTGGCTGGAGGCCGGGCGGGGCTCGGCAATGGTCAGCAAAATGATGAAGCTGATGAACGAGCCGATCGCCAGCCAGGCGAACACGTAGTTCCAGCCGTAGTTGTCCAGCAGCAGGCCGGTGATGAAGGGCGTGGCGGCGGCGCCCAACTGGCCGATCATGTTCACGATGGCGTTGGAGATCGGGAAGGTCTTCTTGGTGGTCAGGCCCATCGGGTAGACCATGTAGGACGAGAAGCCGAGGCTCAGCACCACGCCGGTCAGCATCAGCAGCAAGCCGTAGGGCAGGGGCTCGGCCGGTGAGTTGATCAGCAGGTACATCATCAGCGAGGTGCCGACCGCCGACAGCAACATGCCCGGCTTGCGGCGCCCGCCCATCAGGCGGTCCGAGCAGAAACCACCCAGCAGGTTGCCCAGCACCGCGCCCACCCAGGGCGCTGCCGAGACCAGGCCCATGTTCATGATCGAGAACTGCTTGACGGTCATCAGGTAGGTTGGAATCCACGCCAGCAACACGCTGGAGACGCCGAGCTGGAAGCAGTAGCTGGTGGCGCAACCCCAGATGTTCCACGACTTGAACACCTGGCGGTTGGTTTCCAGGGGTGTTTCATCGCGGGTGCGGATCACCCGGTCGAGCTTCTCAACCCAGGCCGGCGTCTTGTGTAAGCGGGCGGTCTGGCTGATTGCCGTGTCCTCGACGATGTACTGCAGTTCGGCCGGGTTGACGAAGCGGCTGCGGGACGGATGGTCAGTGACCAGGAAGTACCAGACTACCGCCAGCACGATGCCCGGGATCGCAAAGAAGTAGAAAATCTCGCGCCAGCCCCATACCGAAATGATCACGGCACACAGCGGCGGCACGATCACCGGCCCGAACTTCACGGCCGAGAGGAAGATCCCCGACGCCGTACCCTTTTCCCGTGCCGGAAACCAGTTGTTGATGGTGGTGGTCATGCTGATGGGCAGCGGGCCTTCGGCGATGCCCAGGCCCAGGCGATAGAGTTTCAGCGCCAGCAGTGAGCTGGCGGTGCCCACCAGCCCGGTCAACAGGGAGGTCAGCACCATGGCCCCCGGCAGGATCCGGCTGACGCCAAAGCGCCCGAAGGCAAAGCCCGACGGCAGTTGTGCCAGGGCGTAAGCCAGCAGGAACAGGCTGACCAGGCCGCCGGCCTGGGCATTGCTCATTTCAAATTCCTGGCGAATAAACGGCAGCGCCACACCGAGGTTGGCCCGGTCGGCGGCGGCCACGGTGTAGATCAGGAAAATCAGCGCCGCAACCACCCAGCGGTATTGGCTGCGCACAGCGGGTTTTATGACTTCAGGCATAGACATGAGGGCGGACCTTGTTGTTGTGAGTGTTGTCCTGTTCGGCCCCAATCTTAAGAAGGGCCGAACGCCACCATTAGCGATATTTATCTATGTGAATTCATCACTTTTTTTCTTCGGTCAGCAGGTGGCTGCAGAAGCCGCGGATTGCCTCGCACGCCTGGCGCAACGACGCATCATCCAGGGCATAGGCAATGCGGATGTAAGGCCCCAGGCCAAAGGCGCTGCCGTGGACCACGGCCACATTGGCCTCATCCAGCAGCGCCAGGGCGACATCTTCATCGCTGTGCAGTACCCGGCCGCCCGCCGAGGTACGCCCGATCAGCGCCGTGCAGGAGGCGAACGCATAGAACGCACCGGCGGGGCTGATGCACGTCAGGCCTGGCGTGTCATTCAGCAACTTCACCATCAAGTCCCGGCGCGCCTGGAACACCACGCGACTGTTGCGGATAAAATCCTTGGGGCCTTCCAGCGCGGCAAGTGCCGCTTGTTGCGAGACCGAGCAGGCGCCAGAGGTTTGCTGGCCTTGCAGCTTTTCCATGGCCTCCAACAACCAGCGTGGGCCGGTGGCGAAACCGATGCGCCAGCCGGTCATGGCGTAGGCCTTGGACACGCCGTTCATGGTCAATGTACGCGGTGCCAGCCGGGGTTCAACCTGGGCCAGGGTATGGAACACCTGGCCGTCGAAGATCAGGTGCTCGTAGATGTCGTCGGCCAGGATCAGCACCTGCGGGTGGGCCAACAGCACTTCGGCCAGCGCCCGTAGCTCGCCCTCGCTGTACACCGCGCCGGTGGGATTGGACGGTGAATTGAGGATCAGCCAGCGTGTTTGCGGGGTGATTGCAGCGGCCAGGGCCTCGGGTGTCAGCTTGAACCCACTGTCGGCATCGCAAGTGACGATGCGCGCTTTGCCGCCGCACAGTTGCACCATCTCCGGGTAACTGACCCAGTACGGTGCGGGCACGATCACCTCGTCGCCTTCATTGAGGGTGGCCGCCAGGGCGTTATAGATCACCTGCTTGCCGCCGTTGCACACGAGGGTGTCCTGCCAGGACACGTCCAGGCCGTTTTCGCGCCGGAACTTCGCTGCCACCGCCTCCCGTAGGGCCCGCGCACCGGCCACCTGAGTGTAGCGGGTATGCCCGGTTTCGATGGCCTGGATCGCAGCCTCGCGGATATGCGCCGGGGTGTCGAAATCCGGCTCGCCGGCACACAGCGAAATAACCTGCGCGCCTTGTGCCCGGCGTTCGGCGACGCGGTCCATGATGCGATAGGTGGCGGACGGTTGTGCGCTGGCCAGGCGCGGGTTCAGCCGCTGGATATCGGCGCTCATCGGGTGATCGCCTCAAACTGTGCGTCGTGCATCACCTCGACCACCGAACGCCCGCTGCGCACCGCCTGCACCATGCCGTCCTGGCGGCGGGCGATGCGCTCGCCCAGGTCCAGGACGTTTTCGATCACCGCCTGGGGCACGAACACCGTGCCGCAGGTATCGGCGATCACGTAGTCGTCCTCGCTGACGCTCACGCCAGCAACGTTGAGCGTCACGCCGGCGTCGAGCTGCACCACGCGGTTGCGCGCGCTGATCATGGTCACGCCCCTCCCGTACACCGGATAGCCGATGGCTTCGCTGCCGTCGATATCGCGGCTGAAACCATCAATCACCGTGCCGCGTATGTGTTTGCGCGCTGCGGCGTTGGCGATGATGTCGCCCCAGCAGGAAATGCCCTCGATACCGCCGGCAATCACCAGCACCCGGTCGCGGGTTTCGACCTGTTCGATCACCGGCGTGATCAAGTGCACGGTGGGGGCGATGTCGGACTTGGGGCCGAGCAGCACGGTACTGGCGCGGCCAACGATCTTCGGGCAGTTCCACAGCGGGCGCAGGCCCACGGTGGCGCCGGGCAGGCCGAGGAAGTCGAGGGCGTCGGACACGGTGTTGGTGTCCAGTGCGGCCAGGCGATCGAGCAAACGGTCAGGGGTCATGGGCAAGTCTCGGGTGACGGAGGCGGCCAGTGTCAGTGAGTGGCTATGATAGGTATATTACGAAGTTCAGAAGCCTTGCATACGCTTAACCTATGGATAAAACCATGATCAATTTTCGCCTGATTCGCCACCTCTGGTTGTTCCTTGCGGTAGCTGAAGAGCAGAACTTCGGCCGTGCGGCGAAGCGCCTTGGCATGTCCCAGCCACCGCTGAGCGAGCAGATCCAGGTGCTGGAACAGGCGCTCAAGGTCAAGCTGTTCGACCGCTCCCGACGCGGCGCAAAACTCACTCCGGTGGGCGCGGCGATCCTGCCGGCGGTGCGCAAGTTCGCCGAGCAGTTGGAGCGTCTGGAACTCGCGGTGGAGGAAGCGGTGGCGGGGCAGTCGGGGATGTTGACCATTGGTGCGATCTCCACGGCGATGTTTGATGTGCTGCCGGGGTTGATTGAGCAACTGAAGCTTGATTATCCGCAGCTCACCGTTTCGGTGCGGGAAATCGACAGCGTCGAGGCGTTGCCGGCGCTGGAGGCTGGGGATATCGACCTGGCGTTTGCCCGGTTGGATGGCGACCTTGGGGCTTCGGTGCAGTCATTGCCATTGACGGAGGACCGGCTGGTGGTGGCGTTGCCGGCGGATCACCCGCTGGCGAGCCGCACGCGCATCAGTTTGTCGAGTCTGGCTAACGAGCCGTTGGTGATGTTTTCGCGCAACGTCAGTCCGGTGTATTTCGACAATTTGATCGCTACCTGTCGTGCCAGTGGGTTTTCGCCTCGGGTACTGCATGAGGTGCGGTCGGTGGCTTCGCAGATCGCGTTTGTCAGCTATGGGCAGGGGATTGCGTTGGTGCCGGCGTCGTTGAAGAAGCTGGCGCCGGCTAATGTGGTGTTTCGTGGGTTGAGTCAGAAACTCAATGTGGTGACTACGGCTGTCGCGTGGAATACCCAGCGGCCGAATCCGGTGGTGGAGGCGGTGATTGCGCGGTTTCGCTAGGGGGTTGGGGTTGAGTACATATCCGTTATTTAGGTAACGGCCACTTAGGGTTCCGCTCTTACAGCGGGTCAC
>NZ_JAXCIS010000166.1:0-29338 GCF_034044025.1 Pseudomonas sp. SED1 | reverse complement strand
GGTGTTCGCCTCAAAACCTACATGCTGCCTTCCACATCATCCAGGCTGAACGTCTCGGTATGGTCGTCATAGGAGAAAATCTCCGCATACCGTCCCCATGCCACCACGCTTTCCAGGGTCTTTTCCACAAAGGCTTCCGTCATCGAATCTTCCAGTTCCTGCTCGAAACGCACCCGTGGCGCCCGGTGGCCGCTGCGCTCAAGCAACACCTGGTGAATACGTGCGGCCAATGGCACGTGGCGGATCAAGTGTTCGGCAAACAGGGTTTTACGCTCCTGGGTGCCGTAGTCGGCGAACAGTTTGCCGGCGTCGGTGAGGGTGATGTCGGCACCCTTGAGTTCGGCGAAGCCCAAATGCTCAAGCATCTCCGCCACCGGGAACAGATCGTCGACTTCCAGCAAACGCCGTTCGGCCACGGTCGGCAGGCCGGCGTGGCCGTTGTAGGGCTCGGCGGCCAGGGTTTCGATCAGGCCGGCCATCAGGTTGGTGGAGACTTCCGGCAACAGGCTGCCCATTTTCAGCTCAGGCAAACCTCTGCTGGCGTCAGCGCTGCGCCGGTCGGTCATCAGGGCGTAGATGTCGTCGACCATTTGCCGGAAGGTCGGGTCCAGCCGGTTGCGCGGGTGGGCAAATGGCACCTTGATCTCGGCCACCACCCGGCCAGGGTTGGACGACAGCACCAGGATGCGGTCGCACATCAGCACCGCTTCTTCGATGTTGTGGGTCACGATCAGGATCGATTTGATCGGCAGTTGCTTGCCGCTCCACAGATCCAGCAGGTCGGTGCGCAGGGTTTCAGCGGTGAGCACGTCCAGCGCCGAGAACGGTTCGTCCATCAGCAGCAGGGTCGGGTTCACCACCAGCCCGCGGGCGAAACCCACGCGTTGGCGCATGCCACCGGACAGTTCGCGCGGGTAGGCGTTTTCAAAACCGTCCAGGCCGATCAGGTCGATGGCCGCCAGGGCGCGCCTGCGGGATTCCTTGCGCTCGACCTGCAAGGCTTGCAGGCCGGCCTCGACGTTTTCCAGCACGGTCAGCCACGGGAACAGTGCAAAGGTCTGGAACACCATGGCCACGCCTTCGGCCGGGCCGGTGAGTGGTGCGCCGTTGTAGCGTACTTCGCCCGACGAGGGCTGAATCAGCCCCGCGATGATGCGCAGCAAGGTCGACTTGCCCGAGCCGGAACGGCCGAGCATGCCGACAATCTCGCCCTCGTGCAGGCTCAAGTCCACGCCGCTGAGGACTTGCAGCTCATCTTTACCTTTGCCGAACACCCGGTTCACGTTTTTCAACGAGTAGATTTCCGGGGTGTCGGCGGCATGCTCGGTATAGGTAGTCATCACTGCGAATCCCATCAATTCAGACGAAGTTTGTTTTCAGCCAGGGCGTACATCGGCCGCCAGACCGCGCGGTTGAACGCCACCACGAAGATCGACATCACCACCACGCCCAGGGCAATTTTCGGGAAGTCGCCGGCGGCGGTGGTCTGTGCGATGTAGGCGCCGAGCCCGTGGGCGACTACGTTGTCCTGGCCCCAGGACACGTACTCGGACACGATACTGGCGTTCCAGGCACCGCCCGAGGCGGTAATGGCGCCGGTGACGTAGTACGGGAAAATCCCCGGCAGCATCACTTTGCGCCACCACAACCAGCCGCGAATGCGGAAGTTGGCCGCGGCTTCCTTGAAGTCATTCGGGAACGCGCTGGCGCCGGCGATCACGTTGAACAGGATGTACCACTGGGTGCCCAGCACAATCAGCGGGCTCAGCCAGATATCCGGGTTGAGGTTGTAGTGCAGGATCACGATGACGAACACCGGGAACAGCAGGTTCGCCGGGAATGCCGCGAGGAACTGCGCCAGCGGCTGGATTTTTTCCGCAAGCGCAGGGCGCAAGCCGATCATCACGCCCAACGGCACCCAGATCAGCGAGGCGATCAGGATCAGGCCGACCACCCGCAACAACGTGATCAGCCCCAGCACGAATACATGGCCTACTTCGGCGAGGGTCACTTCGGTGCCGACGTACTGCACGATGTGGTACAGCGCATAAGCGGCCAGCAGCGCGATGAGCGTGCCCCACACCCAGTCGATCACTTTTGACGCCTTCGGTGTTTCTGCCGGCAACGCCTTGAGTGCGCCGCCCGCCAGGCTGAAGCGCTTGTTGCCAATGCGGCTGATGGTGCGGGTGAGCGGCCGCAGGATGCGCTGGACGATGCGCGTGCGCTGGATCAGGTTCAGCAGCCAGGATTGCGGCGCGGCGCCTTGGGAGGCAGTGGTTTCCATGCGGAACTTGTCGGCCCAGGCCACCAACGGGCGGAACAGGAACTGGTCGTACATCAGGATGACCACAATCATCGCCAGGATCACGTAACCCACGGCGTGCAGGTCTTTTTGGGCAATCGCCAGGGCCAGGTAGGAACCTACACCCGGCAAGGTGATGGTCTTGTCGCCGACGGTAATGGCCTCGGAGGCGACCACGAAAAACCAGCCGCCGGACATGCTCATCATCATGTTCCACACCAGCCCGGGCATGGCGAAGGGTACGTCGAGCTTCCAGAACCGCTGCCAACCGGAAAGCCGCAGGTTGGTCGACACTTCCACCAGGTCATTGGGCAGCATGCGCAGCGACTGGTAGAAGCTGAACGTCATGTTCCAGGCCTGGCTGGTGAAGATCGCAAAGATTGCGGCGAACTCCGCACCGAGCACGCGCCCGGGGAACAGCAGCAGGAAGAACGTCACGGTAAACGAGATGTAGCCCAGTACCGGTACCGATTGCAGGATATCCAGCACGGGCACCAGCAGTTTCTCGGCGCGCCGGCTTTTGGCGGCCAGGGTGCCGTACAACAGGGTGAACACCAGCGCTGCAACCATCGCCGCCAGCATGCGCAGGGTGGTGCGCATCGCGTATTCCGGCAGGTTGGCCGGGTCGAGGGAGATGACTTCACTTTGCAAGGTGGCGATGGGCGCCCAGGTTTCCCGGGCAGTGATGGAGAAAAACAGTAAAAAGCCGATCACCAGGGGCAGGGCGACCAAGTCCCAGCGGTTGGGCAACAAACGCAATGTGGACGCAGGGATGTAGTGACGGAGCACTCTTTTCATAGGCAGTCAGTCCTGCAGCGTTCAGGTTCAGGGGCGTGATGGGAGTGAGCTTAGCTGCTGCACGAATGACCCTACGAGAAGGAAGGGCGCTGTTTTCGCGAGTCAGGGCAACGAGGCGTTGCAGGCGGGATTGTACGTTTCTAAATGTTACAGGCACATAAATTTGCTGTCAGTTTCCTGTACGAACTGCAGCTAGGGCGGTGGCGCCCCAGCTGCTTCTCGGCTGCTATTCAAACCGCAGGATCACCCGACGGTTGTGCTTGCTCTTCTTCTCGATTTTTTCGCAGAACACCCGGCCGATTTCCTCGGTATTGGTCACATGGGTGCCGCCACAGGGCTGGATGTCGATGCCGGCAATTTCGATCACCCTTACTGAGCCTTGGATCACCGGTGGCGCCACCGCCTGGGTGCGGGTGATCTGTAGCAGGGTCGAGTACTCCGAGGCGGGCATCGACAGGGTTTTCACCGCGTGAGCCTGTTCGATCAAGGCATTGAGGTCGCGGGTGATGGTGTCTTTGTCGAGGGTCATTTCCGGCAGGTCGAAATCCAGGCGGCCCTTGTCGGCACCGATGCTGCAACCGGTCACCGGTGCATCGATGATCGAGCACAGCAGGTGCAGGCAGGTGTGCATTTTCATGTGCTGGTAGCGCCGCTCCCAATCCAGGCTGGCGTCTACCTGCATGCCGGCGGCCAGTTGTTCAGGGCACTGTTCGACTTGATGCCAGATGATCGAGCGCAGCACCGGATCACGCACGGTGCCGGTGATGTCCACGCGGCTGCCGTCGGGCAGGATGAAGTGCCCGGTGTCGCCCGGCTGCCCGCCGCCGGTGGGGTAGAACAGCGTGTGCTCCAGGGCGATCCCCTGTTCGCTGACGGCAATCACCCGCGCACTGAACGCATTCTGGTAAGGCGCGCTGTCGAACAGCGCGAGGGTTTCCATGGTGTGCACGGACATGTTCAACCTCCGACGATCAGTGGGCTGGCTTGCAGCAAGCGACGAACCATCGCGCTCAAGCCAGGGGGAGATAGCAGGGTGATTTCAAATTCGGGCCCGGTCACTTTCAGGTTCAGCGGCAGGCGCGGCGGGTAGGCCGTAGTCTCGATATGACGCAGGCGGAACTGCAAATGGTGGCGTTCCTTGACCGTTGGCTCCAGCAGCAGGCCGGGCAAGGGATGGAAATCGGCGTCGAGCACCATCACCTTGTGGCTGGCGTTGACCTCGCCCACCACGTGCAGGCGTTCGTCGAGGGCAAACGCACCGAGGTAATTGCTGTGGTCTGACTCATCGTTTTTCTGCAACTGGATCTGATTGACCACCTTGACCTTGGTGCCGGCCGGCACGTCCTGGGTGATCACGCAGGACGGGCTGATAAACACGTTGTCGCCGATCAGCACATAACCCAGCACCCGCGCGCCGGAGCCGACCTCCACGTTGTTGCCCAGCCGTGGGTGACGTTTGCCGTCCGGATTGTTGGCGATGCCCCGGGCGCCGAGGGTCACGCCGCAAAGGATGTAGCAGTCGTTGCCGATCTCGCAGGTTTCACCGATGACCGTGCCGTAACCGTGGTCCAGCACAAAGCGTCGGCCGATCCGCGCAGCGGGGTGGATTTCGGCGCCGGACAGAATCTTGCCCTGGTTGCTCAGCTTCAGGGCGATGGTGGAAAACACGCCGTTGTTCGTGTCCGGGAAATTCCACACCAGGTGCGCCAGCCGGTAGTACAGCACGGCCTTGAACGAGGCGTAGGACTCCAGGATCAGTTCACCCCGCCCACGGGACGCCGGGTCGCGCCAGGCATAGGCGATCAGGTCTTCGGCCACCGCCTGGGCCGCCGCCTGGATCAGCGGCGCAAGATGCGCCTCCAGCTGCTTCAACTGCGCAGGCGTAAGCGTGGTGATGAGGTGGGTGAGCAACTCATCGTGCAGCTGTTGCATGTCGATAAAGCCCCCCATGGAGGCACCCCCGCAATAGTTGTTATTCAAAACAGGGCAAATAACTGTCGGCACTGTCGTAGACCATGGTCAGCACCACGGTGTCGGTGGGCAGTTCCGGCGCCAGCTTGGCGATCGCCACCATGTTGGCGGCCGACGACAGCCCGAGGCTGATGGCGTCGGTGCGCATGATGCGTTTGATCATGTCGAGGCATTCCTGGCGGGACACCTTGAGCATTCCGTCAATGATTGCGACGTTGAGAATGCTCGGGATCAAGCCGATCGACAGGCCCTGGATATGGTGCGGCGCGTGGCGGTCGCTGAGCAGGTCGCATTCTTCCGGTTCCACGCCCATCACGCGGATCGCTGGCCAGGTGCTCTTGAGGGTTTCGCCGATGCCGGTGATATGGCCGCCGGTGCCGATGCCGCTGACGAAGTAGTCGACCCGCAGCTCGCCGAAGGCCCGGATGATTTCCCGGGCGGTGGTGTCACGGTGGGTCTGTGGGTTGGCGCCGTTGCGCTGTTGGTTGAGCATCACGTAGCTGGGGTTTTCCAGCTGCAGCTCCATGCATTTTTCGCCGTGGGAATTGTTGCCCTGACGGCTGTCCGACAGCACCACCTTGGCGCCATACAGGCGCAGCAGTTTCTGCTTCTCGGGACTGTAGTTGTCGGGGATCACCAGCACCACCTTGTAGCCGAGCACGTTGCCGGCCATCACCAGGCCGATGCCGGTATTGCCGCCGCTGGGCTCGATGATGGTTTGCCCGGAGCCGCGAATCAGAATGCCCCGGCGCTCGGCATCGAGGATCATGCCCAGGGCGATGCGCGCCTTGTGGCTGCCGCCGGGGTTGAGGGATTCCAGCTTGGCGTAGACCTCGATGCCAAGGTCTTCGGAAAACTGTTCCAGACGCACGATGGGCGTTTGGCCAATGGCGTCGAGTATCGAGTTATGCAACATCAAGTAAGAGCCCATGGCCGCTGATCAGTACAAAGGCATGTCGGGTTCGACGTCGCGAACCCAGTGTTTCATGCCACCTTGCAGTACTTTGGTATTGGCGAATCCGGCGGCCAGCAACGTGCTGGCGGCTTGCTCCGCGCGGGTTCCGGCGTAGCAGATGAGGTAGTGCGTGTTGTCGCGGCTGAGGTTGGCAAGTTGCCCGTCGAGCTCGGCCAGCGGGATGTGCACCACCCCCGGCAATTTGCATACTTCCAGCTCACTGGCGTCGCGCACGTCCAGCAACACGTCGGCCTTGCTGTGGCGTTCGAGCAGTTGCTTGAGTACACGCGGCTTGATGTAGCGTTCTTCGGCCAGTGACGGTTGGCTTGGCATCGCATCGGCGCAGACGGCGGGTGCGATGCTTTGGGTGTGGCGCAGCTCGGAACAGCAGGGGCAGTCGGCGCGGCGCTTGAAGCGGATCTCGCTGAACTTCATCGCCAGCGCATCAAAGCGCATCAGCCGGCCCGAGAGCGGTTCGCCAATACCGATCAACAGCTTGATCGCCTCGGTGGCCTGGATCATCCCGACCACGCCCGGCAATACGCCGATGACGCCGCCGGCGCTGCAATTGGGCGCCAGTTCCGCCGGCGGTGCCTGGGGAAACAGGCAGCGATAGCACGGCCCGCCTTTATAGTTGAGCACGCTGATCTGCCCGTCGAAGCGGTAGATGGCGCCGTACACCAACGGCTTGCCCAGCTGCACGCAGGCGTCGTTGACCAGGTAGCGGGTTTCGAAATTGTCGGTGCCGTCGATCACCAGGTCGTAGGCGCCCACCAGTTCCAGGGCGTTGTCGGTGTTGAAGGCGGTGTCGTAGGTGTTGATCTGGATGTGGCTGTTGAGGTCCTGCAAACGCTGCTTGGCGGACTCGACCTTGGGCAGGCCCAAGGTGCTGTTGCCGTGGACGATCTGGCGTTGCAGGTTGCTGCTTTCAACCACGTCGAAATCCACCAGGCCCAGGGTGCCGATGCCGGCTGCCGCCAGGTACAGGCTGATGGGCGAACCGAGGCCGCCGGTGCCGATGATCAGCACCTTGGCTTTCTTCAGGTTCAGTTGGCCTTCGCGGCCGACGCCGGGCAGGGTGATGTGGCGCACGTAGCGCTGCACTTCTTCGTTGCTCAGTTGGTCGACGTCCATGCCGCCGGAGGTGGCCAGCAGTACTTCGATTTTGGCTTTTTCGGGCAACGGGTCGTTGGCGTCGATCAGTTCCTCTTCGGCGGTGAACAGGAAGTGTTCCTTGAGCTGGTTGTTCTCGTAGAGCAGGTGAGCCCGCAATTGCGGGTGCTCAATGCACAGGTTTTCAATGACTTCGCGCAATGTCGATCCGGCACCCTCGAGGGTCGATGCTGGCAGCTTGGCCACGCGGACCAGGATGTCGGGGAAAGAGACAGCGTTCATGCACAACTCCGTTTGCAGGTCGTTGAAGGGGTTTTGGGCGAAGTGTTTGCCATCCCAGGCAAACAGCTTGGAACCTTGGGTCTTGCCCTGGCGAACATCCACCACCAGGTAACTTACGGGGTAGATCGGCTCGCCCATGAAAAGGGCCTTGTCCTGGTCTTCGTCGCTGAAATACGCGCCGACGTCAGGGTGGGAGTGGTAGATCACCACCACCGGGTTATCACTGCGAAAAGCCTTGTTCATCATCAGCGTGTCGGCCACCGAAAAGGTGTAGCCGTTGGCGGCGCTGCGTGAATACATCTGCGGGTTCTTGCTGTGCAGCTCGTTCTGGATGTTGCTGCCCAGGTACACGCTGCCATCGGCGAAAACGAAACCGCAGCATTCCTCGGGGTAGCTGCGGTCGGCGTGGGCGTAAATCTGCTCCAGGGCGCTTGGGCTCAGGACCTTCATCTCAGTTTTTCTTCGCCAGGAGCTTTTCGATGGGCAGCTTGGTGATCGCAAAACCGGCCAGCAGGATCGCCGAGTACATCATCAAGTCCTTGGAAATCTGCAGGCCTTCGTACCAGGCGCCGATGATCACCGCGAACACCGGGAAGATGATGAACACGAAGGACAAAATGATCGGACTCAGGCGCTTGAGCAGCATGAAATACACGATAAACCCGCCCACCGAGGCCACCAGGCCGAGGTAGAACAGCGCGCTCCAGGACCGCAGGGTGATGTCTTCAAAGGTCGGGGTTTCAAAGAAAAGCCCGGCGACAAACAGCATCAGCCCGGCAATGCCGATGGGCAGGGTGTTGTAGGTGATCACGCTGATGGCGCTGCCTTGTTTCTTGGTAATCACGTAGCACAAGGCATGCATGATCGCCGCAGCCAGGATCGCCAGCACCCCGAAGAACTCGGCGTGGTCCAGGTGCAAGCCCTGGCTCTTGATGATCATGTACAGGCTACCGAAACCGATGGCGATACCGACCACTTGCGAGAAGTAGATGCGCTCGCGCAAAAACAACGCAGAGAAAATCAGGATAAACACCGGCATGCAGCTGAACAGCAGCGCGGTAAGGCCGGACGAGACATGCATCTCGCCGTAATTGAGCAGGTAATACGGAACGCTGAAGTAGGACAGCGTCACAAACACGAAGAACCAACGGCTCTCCCGGGGAAACAGGATCGGCTCGCGGCGCACCCAGGCGAAACACAGGAACAGCGGAAACGCGATCAAAAACCGCAGCCCGGCAGAGGTCAGCGGCGGCACGCTTTCCACGGCGATTTTGATGCCCAGCCAAGTGGTACCCCAGCTCAGACACACGATCAGAAACATGACGCTGGTAATTAGCCCAGCCAACCACTGCTTGTGAGTTTTTGTTTTTTCAGCATTTTCGAGAACGGCGGACATTGGCATCGTGACATTGCTTCCATGAGACCGAATTGACCTCTATATTGAGAGCCTTGATTCGGTGATTGAACCCGTAAAAGCACACTATTAGGGCGAAAGATGGCTGTCAAAACAAATATTGACATGGTGTCAATTATGCGGGAAGGACTCTCCAACGGGCAGGGCGTGAAGTACAAACGCCTGTCCGATGTCATGGAGCGGGGCATTCTTGAAGGCTTGATTGAACCGGGAAGAAAGCTGCCGCCCCATCGGGTGCTTTCCGACAATCTGGGGGTCACCATCGGCACCATCAGCCGCGCCTACGGTGAGCTGGAGCGGCTGGGGTTGGTGGTGGCGCGAGTAGGTGACGGCACCTTCGTGCGCAAGCGTGGGATGGAACGCCAACGGGATGAAGGCTTTCGCAACTTCAGCGACGAGCCGCGGCAATACTTTGATATGAGCCGCAATATGCATATCCCGGGGCAGGAGACCACGTTCCTGGCCCAGAGCTTCCAGACGCTGGCCACCAACGCCAAGTTTTTGCAGGACATCAGTGCCTACACCCCGGATGCCGGGCTGCCGCGCTATCGGGCGGCGGGTGCGCAGTGGCTGGTGCAGCGGGATTTCCACCCGATTCCCGAGCAAGTGATCTGTGTGAACGGCGGCCAGCATGGGCTGCTGTGTGCACTGATGGCGCTGCTACGGGCCGGCGACACGGTGGTCACCGAACAGTTGACCTACCCGGGGCTGATCACCGCCGCGCGGATGCTGGGGATACGCCTGATTGGCCTGGAAATGGATGAAGAAGGGTTGCTGCCCGGGGCGCTGGATGAAGTCTGTCGCAATCATCGGGTTTCGGCGTTGTACTGCACGCCGACCATCCAGAATCCTACGACAGCCGTGCTGTCGGTCGCGCGCCGTGAGGCGCTGGTCAAGGTGTGCCGTGAACACAATCTGCTGATTCTTGAGGACGAGGCCCACGGGGTACTGGTGGAAGACCGTCCGCCGCCCCTGAGTCATTTCGCCCCGGAACGTACGATTCTGATCAGCAGCCTGAGCAAGGCGGTGTCGGCGGGATTGCGCGTTGGGTACGTGCATGCGCCGCCGGCGCTGGTCAGCCGGATTTCTGCGGCCTTGCGTTCCACCTGCTGGATGGCCACGCCGGTCACCTTGGAACTGGCCACGCAATGGATCGAAAACGGCACCGCAGAACACCTGCTGCACCAGCAGATCCAGGAAATCAGCCGGCGCAAGGCACTGGTTGAAGGGTTGTTGATCGGGTTGGAGTACCGCACTCACCTGAACAGCCCGCACTTCTGGATCGAAGTCCCGGAGCCTTGGCGCGCGTCGGAAATAGAGGCGGAGTTAAAGCAGAACAATTACCTGATCGCGACAGCCGAAGCGTTTGCGGTGGGGCAGACGGCGGTGCCGCAGTTTATCCGGGCGAGTATCTGCAATACGTCGGGAGATGATCAGTTGCTGCTGGATGGGTTTGATGCGCTGGCGACGGCGCTGGGGCAGGGTGGGGGGAGATTCCACTTGTGAAGATAGACCCTTGTGGCGAGGGGGCTTGTCCCCCGTTGGGCTGCGCAGCAGCCCCAAACCTGGCGACGCCGTTCTGTCTGAGAGACTGCGGTGGCATTACTGGGGCCGCTGCGCAGCCCAACGGGGGACAAGCCCCCTCGCCACAGGTGAGCGGTGGTTTCTGAACTGCCGGTTACTTAAACCGCCGCTCCACCCCTTTCTCCACCAGAATCTTCGCCGAAATCTCTTCCACCGAAAAATGCGTGGAATTGATGTGCGCAATATTCTCCCGGCGGAACAGATTTTCCACTTCCCGCACTTCAAATTCGCACTGCGCATAGCTGGAGTAACGGCTATTGGGCTTGCGCTCGTTACGAATCGCCGTCAGTCGGTCTGGGTCAATGGTCAGCCCGAACAGCTTGTGCTGGTGCGCGCGCAGGGCGCTTGGCAGCGTCAGGTGCTCCATGTCGTCTTCGGTCAGCGGGTAGTTGGCCGCGCGAATCCCGAATTGCATGGCCATATAAAGGCAGGTCGGCGTCTTGCCGCAGCGGGACACGCCCACCAGGATCAAATCAGCCTTGTCGTAGTAGTGGGTGCGGGCACCGTCGTCGTTATCGAGGGCGAAGTTCACCGCCTCGATCCGCTCCATATAGTTGGAGTTGTGGCCAATGGAGTGAGATTTTCCGACGGAGTATGACGAATGTTCACTTAACTCTTGTTCCAGCGGCGCCAGGAAGGTAGAGAAGATGTCGATCATGAAACCATTGGAGGTGGCGAGGATCTCACGAATGTCCTGATTGACGATGGTGTCGAAAATGATCGGACGAAATCCGTCTTTTTCGGCCGCCAGATTGATTTGTTGTACCATGGCTCGCGCTTTATCCACGCTATCGATATAGGGTCGCGTGAATTTGCTGAAGGTAATGTTTTCGAACTGCGCCAGCAGGCTTTGACCCAGGGTTTCGGCTGTAATGCCGGTGCCGTCGGAGATAAAGAAAGCAGATCGTTTCATTTGAGCCTTGGGCCTTAAGCTGATGACGAATCTTGGATATGATAGGCGCGATTTTGCCGTCCCGCAGTGGGCCGCATTCTCACTTATTTTCCAGGTCCAGGCCACAAACGCCGGTAACTGCTCCTACTGAGCCGCCGGCGTCCTGAGCTTTTCCAACACAGAAAGTGGAGAGATCACCTTGGTAGAGTACGTAGTTTCCCTCGATAAGCTCGGCGTCCATGATGTGGAGCACGTAGGGGGCAAGAACGCATCCCTGGGCGAGATGATCAGTAATCTTGCGGGCGCCGGTGTATCGGTGCCAGGTGGTTTTGCCACCACTGCCCAGGCTTACCGTGATTTCCTCGAGTTGAGCGGCCTCAACGATCAGATCCACGCCGCCCTCGATGCGTTGGACGTCGATGACGTCAACGCCCTGGCCAAGACCGGCGCCCAGATCCGTCAATGGATCATGGAAGCCGAGTTCCCCGAGAAGCTCAACGCCGAGATCCGCACCGCGTTTGCCACGCTGTCGGCCGGTAACCCGGACATGGCCGTCGCCGTGCGCTCCTCGGCTACCGCCGAAGACCTGCCAGACGCTTCCTTTGCCGGCCAGCAAGAAACTTTCCTGAACATCCGCGGCGTGGAAAACGTGATCCGCGCGGCCAAGGAAGTATTTGCTTCCCTCTTTAACGATCGCGCCATTTCCTACCGCGTGCACCAGGGTTTCGACCACAAGCTGGTGGCCCTGTCTGCCGGTGTGCAGCGCATGGTGCGTTCGGAAACCGGCACCGCCGGCGTGATGTTCACCCTGGACACCGAGTCGGGCTTCCGCGACGTGGTGTTCATCACCGGCGCCTACGGCCTCGGCGAAACCGTCGTACAAGGCGCGGTGAACCCGGACGAATTCTACGTCCACAAACACACCCTTGAAGCCGGCCGCCCGGCCATCCTGCGCCGTAACCTCGGCAGCAAGGCTATCAAGATGATCTACGGCGACGAGGCCAAGGCCGGTCGCTCGGTGAAAACCGTTGATGTCGACAAGGCCGAACGCGCGCGTTTCTGCCTGAGCGACGCCGAAGTCAGCGAATTGGCCAAGCAAGCGATGATCATCGAGAAGCACTACAAGTGCCCGATGGACATCGAATGGGCCAAAGATGGCGACGACGGCAAGCTGTACATCGTTCAGGCCCGCCCTGAAACCGTGAAGAGCCGTACTTCGGCAAACGTCATGGAACGCTACCTGTTGAAAGAAACCGGCACCGTGCTGGTGGAAGGCCGTGCCATCGGCCAGCGCATCGGCGCCGGCAAAGTGCGGATCATCAAGGACGTGTCCGAGATGGACAAGGTCCAGCCAGGCGACGTGCTGGTCTCCGACATGACCGACCCGGACTGGGAACCGGTGATGAAACGCGCCAGCGCTATCGTCACCAACCGTGGCGGGCGTACCTGCCACGCGGCGATCATCGCCCGTGAACTGGGGATTCCGGCAGTGGTTGGCTGCGGCAACGCGACCCAACTGTTGAAAGACGGCCAGGGCGTGACCGTATCCTGCGCTGAAGGCGACACTGGCTTTATCTTCGAAGGTGAGCTGGGTTTCGACATCAAGCAAAACTCCATCGACGCCATGCCGGACCTGCCGTTCAAGATCATGATGAACGTCGGCAACCCGGACCGCGCCTTTGATTTCGCGCAGTTGCCGAACGCCGGTGTGGGCCTGGCCCGCCTCGAGTTCATCATCAACCGCATGATCGGCGTGCACCCCAAGGCACTGTTGAACTACGACGGCCTGCCGCTGGACATCAAGGAAAGCGTCGACAAGCGCATCGCCGGCTACAACGACCCGGTGGGCTTCTACGTCGAGAAGCTGGTGGAAGGCATCAGCACTCTGGCGGCGGCGTTCTACCCGAAAAAGGTCATCGTGCGGCTGTCGGACTTCAAGTCCAACGAATACGCGAACCTGATCGGCGGCAAACTCTACGAGCCGGAAGAAGAAAACCCGATGCTGGGCTTCCGTGGTGCCTCGCGTTACATCAGCGAAGCCTTCCGCGACTGCTTCGAACTGGAATGCCGTGCCCTCAAGCGCGTGCGCAACGAGATGGGCCTGACCAACGTCGAAATCATGGTGCCGTTCGTACGCACCCTGGGTGAGGCGAGCCAGGTGGTGGACCTGCTGGCAGAAAACGGCCTGTCCCGTGGCGAGAACGGCCTGCGCGTCATCATGATGTGCGAGCTGCCGTCCAACGCCATCCTGGCCGAAGAGTTCCTGGAGTTCTTCGACGGCTTCTCCATCGGCTCCAACGACCTGACCCAGCTGACCCTGGGCCTGGACCGCGACTCGGGGATCATCGCTCACCTGTTCGACGAGCGTAACCCTGCGGTCAAGAAGCTGCTGGCCAACGCCATCCAGGCATGCAACAAGGCTGGCAAGTACATCGGCATCTGCGGCCAAGGCCCTTCCGATCACCCGGACCTGGCCAAATGGCTGATGGAACAGGGCATCGAAAGCGTCTCGCTGAACCCCGATTCCGTACTGGAAACCTGGTTCTTCCTGGCTGAAGGCCAAGCGCCAGCGTAAGGTGTAGCACCCCAAAGTGCCGGTCAATCTTGCGGTTGGCCGGCATTTCTCATTCTGTACAGGGCGGAACTCCTTCCGGACGCCGCCCTTTTTTGTGCAAGAGCATTATGCAAAGCAGCAGCAACCTGTTCCCCGTCGCCTTGATCAGCGCTGAGCGTCGTGGCGACCTGAGTGAAGATGTGTACCGGCTGAAACCTGGCAACAGCCCCGACGGCACCGTCGAGCTGGCCGTGACCCGCCTGGGTCTGGCTGATGTCCCGGAAAACCGGGGCGTGCCGGTGGTTTTGTTGCACGGCAGTTTCTCCAACCGCCGCTTCTGGTATTCGCCCAAGGGTATTGGTTTGGGTGCCTACCTGGCTCGCGAGGGGTTCGATGTCTGGATTCCGGAAATGCGCGGCCATGGGCTGTCCCGACGTAACCACGATTACGCCAAAAACCGCGTCGCCGACTATGCTCGCTACGACTTGCCGGCCATTGCCGCTTTTGTGCGTGAGCAAAGCGGGCAGATTCCCCACTGGGTCGGGCATTCCCTGGGCGGCACAACCTTGGCTGCGGCCCTGGGTGGGCAGCACCTGGGCGCGCCGGCGGTGGCCTCGGTGGCGCTGTTTGGCTGCCAGGTCAGCCGCACCCATTGGCCGTTGAAGCTGCCACCGGTGGAATGGACCGGTCGCCTGCTCTTGAAGCGTTTTGGCGAGTTGTCTGGCTCCCGGCTGAAACGCGGCCCAGAGGACGAGCCAGCCGGCGTGTTGATTGAAGCCATGCGCTGGAATGGTCTGTTCGGCCGCTTTGGCGAAGGAAAGCAGGATTGGTGGGAAGGCCTGGCAGGTGTCGACGTGCCGCTACTGGCGGTGAGCGCTGCCGGCGATCACCAGGACCCGGACTGGGCCTGTCGCAAGCTCTTCGAACAGGTCGGCTCCGAGCATCGCCAGTACCTGTGCCTGGGGCGCCAGCAAGGGTTCAGCGGGGATTTCGGGCATGTCGAGATGCTCGTCAGCAAGGCTGCCCAGGCTGAAGTGTGGCCGTTGGTAAGGCGTTGGTTGAAAGATCCGCTTACACCTTTGGCGGCGGCGGAGGCACGGGAGCTTGTAGCGGTTTGAGCGGGAGGCTCTATCAAGGGCGTTTCGCTTGTTTGCCGTAGCGGATAAGATATGACGCGTTGGGTAGTTCTGGTCATATTCAGTCGCGCAGTAGGTCTTGCGTTGCTGTCCGATGGGCCCGACTATTCGACCCGGATTAAAGAACCTTCATGGCAAAGCGTTTCCAGATGTAAGTAAACAGTGGGATGTTCGACACCTTCTTTCACCTACAGGAGTTTCTCGATGAACCATTACCTTACCCCCGACCTGTGCGATGCCTACCCGGAGCTGGTGCAGGTAGTTGAGCCGATGTTCAGCAATTTCGGCGGCCGAGACTCCTTTGGTGGCGAGATCGTGACCATCAAGTGCTTTGAAGACAATTCCCTGGTCAAGGAACAAGCCGAACTCAACGGCGCCGGCAAGGTGCTGGTGGTTGATGGTGGTGGTTCCCTGCGCCGCGCGTTGCTGGGCGACATGATCGCCGAGAAAGCCGCGAAAAACGGCTGGGAAGGGCTGGTGATCTACGGCTGCATCCGTGATGTGGACGTGATCGCCCAAACCGACCTCGGCGTGCAGGCCCTGGCCAGCCACCCGATGAAGACTGACAAGCGCGGTATCGGCGATTTGAACGTGGCGGTGACATTCGCCGGCGTGACCTTCCGCCCGGGCGAGTACGTGTATGCCGACAATAACGGTATGATCGTCTCCCCCAGCCCGCTGAAAATGCCTGAATAAATAGCCGTAGCCGACAGGGGTGAGGATGTTCGAGGAAGAAAACGCGCAGTGGGGGCTGGTGCATGCCTTGGTGCTGGACGGTAAAGGTGGTGCGCGTTCGATTGCCCGGACAGAGCTTGATGAGCTGCAACTGCAGCCTCAGGAAAGCCTGTGGCTGCATTGGGACCGTAGTCACCCCCAGACCCAGACCTGGTTGCGTAAATCCAGCGGCTTGAGCGAGTTCGCCTGTGACCTGCTGCTGGAGGAAAACACCCGTCCACGCCTGTTGCCACTGCCGGACGCTGAACTGCTGCTGTTTTTGCGCGGGGTCAACCTCAATCCCGGCGCCGAGCCGGAAGACATGGTCTCGGTGCGGATCTTTGCCTCGGCAGCGCGAGTGATTTCCCTGCGTTTGCGCCCGTTGCGCGCCACCGACGAGTTGCTGGTGCAACTGGCGGACGGCAAGGGGCCGAAGACTTCCTCGGAACTGGTCCTGTATATGGCGCAGTACCTGACCAACAAGGTCCAGGATCTGGTCAGCGATCTGTCCGAAATCGTCGATATCGAAGAAGAAAAACTGGATGCCGACGAACGGTATACTCCGGAGCATGGCAGCGTTTTGCAGATCCGTCGGCGCGCCGCCGGGCTGAAGCGTTTCCTGTCGCCGCAGCGGGATATTTTCGCGCAGTTGACCCGGATCAAATTGCCCTGGTTCTGTGACGACGATGCTGACTACTGGAACGAATTGAACAACAGCCTGACCCGTTACCTCGAGGAGCTGGAATTGTCCCGGGAGCGCGTGGGGCTTGTGCTGGAGACCGAAGACCGGCGTTTGAGCCTGCGCATGAACCGCACCATGTACCGCTTCGGGATCATCACCGGGATCTTCCTTCCGATGAGTTTTCTGACCGGTTTGCTGGGGATCAATGTGGGCGGAATTCCGTTCTCTTCCAGCCCTTACGGATTCCTGATTGCCTGCCTGATGATGGTATCGGTGGCGGTCGGGCAGTGGTGGTTGTTTCGACGTTTACGTTGGGTTTGAGCTGAATGTGACCTGAACGTGGAAAGAGGTCATGTGACCCGAAGAATTTTACCCTCGTCTTTTAAATCACTTGCGAGAGGTTTTTTATGCACGATCCGTTCGAACAGTCTTTGCGTGACATGCTGAATGCCTCGCCATCCAACCGGGACGACGATGCTTGCCTGGGTCGCGTTTTGAAAACCGCCAACCGCCAGGTCGGGGCGGGGGATCTGTTCGGTCTGCTCGGCCGCTGGTTGCCGGCATTGATGATGGCGTTGAACAATGGTTCGGCCCACGTTTCACCGGTTTCCCGTCGTAAACCTCTTGCTCGCACTGCTGATAAGGCTGAATGAATATGGAACTCGATCTCTGGACCCAGAGTCTGGTAACTGCAATGACTGCACTGTGGACCAAGGTGGCGAATTTCATTCCCAACCTGTTTGGTGCATTGGTGGTGGTACTGCTGGGGTTTGTCGTGGCCAAGCTGCTCGACACCCTGCTTTCCAAATTGCTGGCTAAACTGGGTCTTGATCGATTGATGGGTGGTACCGGCCTGACCAAGATTTTGGGGCGTGCCGGATTGCAGGTACCGATCTCGACATTGATCGGCAAGATCGTTTATTGGTTTGTTTTGCTGATTTTTCTGGTTTCTGCGGCTGAATCACTTGGACTTGAACGAGTTTCAGCTACGCTCGACATGTTGGCGCTATATTTGCCGAAGGTATTCGGTGGCGCGCTGGTACTGCTGGTAGGGGTTTTGCTGGCGCAACTGGCCAATGGCCTGGTGCGCGGGGCGGCTGAAGGCGTCGGGCTGGATTACGCCAGCGGCCTGGGGCGAATAGCCCAGGGCCTGGTGATTATCATCAGTATTTCGGTCGCGATCAGCCAGTTGGAGGTCAAGACTGACCTGCTGAACCACGTGATTGTGATTGTTTTGATTACCGTTGGTCTGGCCGTTGCGCTGGCCATGGGGTTGGGAAGCCGGGAAATTGCCGGGCAGATTCTTGCGGGAATCTATGTGCGTGAGCTATATCAGGTTGGGCAACAAGTGCGTGTGGGCGAGGTCGAAGGGCAGATCGAGGAGATCGGCACGGTCAAGACGACAGTGCTGACTGACGACGGCGAACTGGTGTCGCTTTCGAACCGGATCTTGCTGGAACAGCATGTGACTAGCCGCTAACCCGGCGAATCCTGCTAATGTACGCCGCCGCGAACCTGGGTATCCAGACTCTGGCGGACATTGACCTGACTGTCGGCACGACTTGTTTTGAATAAAGCCCAAACGCTGTCCACGCGCTATGACCCCCGTGAGCTCTCTGATGAGGAGTTGGTCGCGCGCTCGCACACGGAGCTGTTTCACGTAACACGCGCGTACGAAGAATTGATGCGCAGGTATCAACGCACTCTGTTCAACGTTTGTTCAAGGTATTTAGGGAACGATAGAGATGCGGATGATGTCTGTCAGGAAGTGATGCTCAAGGTGCTCTACGGCCTGAAGAACTTCGAGGGCAAATCGAAGTTCAAGACATGGCTCTACAGCATCACGTACAACGAGTGCATCACGCAGTATCGGAAGGAACGGCGAAAGCGTCGCTTGATGGATGCTTTGAGTCTGGACCCACTTGAGGAAGCGTCTGAAGAAAAGGCGCCAACCCCGGAAGAGAAGGGCGGACTCGATCGCTGGCTGGTGTATGTGAATCCGATTGACCGGGAAATTCTGGTGCTACGATTTGTCGCAGAGCTGGAGTTTCAGGAGATCGCTGACATCATGCATATGGGTTTGAGTGCTACAAAAATGCGTTACAAACGCGCTCTTGATAAATTACGTGAGAAATTTGCGGTCAGCACTGAAACTTAGTGCGTGGCAAATATCTCTTACGTGTAGGCAAGTTCTGTTAGACTTGTCGCCGAGTTGTCCCCCGGTATGTGGGACTGCTTTACAATCACCAGATGGGGATTTAACGGATGAAACTGAAAAACACCTTGGGCTTGGCCATTGGTACTCTTATTGCTGCCACTTCAGTCGGCGCTCTGGCACAAGGCCAAGGCGCAGTTGAAGGCCAGCTGTTCTACAAAAAGCAGTTCAACGATAGCGTTAAGCATATCGAAGACGGCTTCAACCCTGGCGCCAGCATCGGTTACTTCCTGACCGACGACGTGTCGATCAACCTGAACTACGACACTACCAACCACACCCGTTCGAACGACGGTACTGGTAGCCAGAAGATCAAAGGTGATACCGGCAGCGTTACTGCCCAGTACCACTTCGGTCAAGCTGGTGTCGACTCCCTGCGTCCATACGTAGAGGGCGGTTTCGGCCACCAGAGCCGTACCAACGTTGAAGCTGATGGTCACAAAGGTCGCGATCAATCGACCCTGGCTATCGCTGGCGCTGGCGTGAAGTACTACTTCACCGACAACCTGTTCGCACGTGCTGGCGTTGAAGCTGACTACGCTATCGACAACGGCAAGTGGGACTACTCGGCACTGGTTGGTCTGGGCGTAAACTTCGGCGGCAACGCTGGCAAAACTGCTCCAGCTCCTACCCCAGCACCAGCTCCAGAGCCAGTTCCAGAGCCAGAAGCTCCGGTTGCTCAGGTTGTTCGTGTTGAGCTGGACGTGAAGTTCGACTTCGACAAGTCGGTTGTTAAGCCTAACAGCTACGGCGACGTGAAAAACCTCGCTGACTTCATGAAACAGTACCCACAAACCACCACCGTTGTTGAAGGTCACACTGACTCCGTCGGTCCTGACGCTTACAACCAGAAGCTGTCCCAGCGTCGTGCTGACGCTGTTAAGCAAGTCCTGGTCAAAGACGGTATTGCTCCTAACCGTGTAAGCTCGGTTGGTTATGGCAAATCCCGCCCAGTTGCTGACAACGCAACTGAAGCTGGCCGTGCTATCAACCGTCGCGTAGAAGCCTCGGTAGAAGCACAAGCAGCTCAGTAATTACTGAGTTGTAGAAAAAAGCCCGGCTTAGGCCGGGCTTTTTTTCGCCTGCAATTTGTCTCACGCAGTAGCGCTGGCCAGGGCCTCAACCGCTTGCGTTGCCTGGATTACCCGGCCAATCACCAGGATTGCCGGGCTCTTCAGGACGAAATCCTGTGCATCGTCCTGCATCCGGGAAAGGCTGCTGCGACACTCACGTTGCTGTGGCAATGAAGCGTTTTCAATCATCGCCACCGGCATGTCGTCGCTCATTCCACCTTCCAGCAACTGTTGGCGAATCTCCCCCAACTTGGCCACACCCATGTAAATCACCAGCGTCGTACCACCCTCGGCCAGTGCTCGCCAATTGAGGCTGCTGTCGTCCTGAGTGTGAGCCGTGACCAGCGTGACGCCCCGGCTGATACCGCGCAGTGTCAGCGGAATATCACAGTTCGTTGCACCGGCCAGCCCCGCCGTAATGCCATTGACCAACTCCACCTCCACCCCTTGCTGCCTGAGCCATGCCGCCTCTTCGCCGCCGCGACCAAAAATGCACGGATCGCCGCCCTTGAGCCGCACCACGCATTTGCCTTGCCGGGCATAGCGCAACATCAGGCGATGAATAAATGCCTGTGGTGTGGAACGGCAACCGCCGCGTTTACCCACGGTGATCAGCCGTGCAGTGGGGCAATGCTCCAGCAGCGCCGGGTTGACCAGATCATCGATCAGCACCACATCGGCTTCCCGCAGGGCTCTCACCGCCTTGAGTGTCAGCAGCTCCGGATCGCCGGGACCTGCGCCCACCAGCCAGACTTTTGCGCTCATATGCTTTCCTCACACCGTGATCGCGATTGGCTGCGTGCCGTTCGCCAATAGCCGTTTGATTTCCGGCACACAGGAGCCGCATTGCGTACCGCAACCCAACTCCTGCTTCAGCCCATTCAGGTCCAGGCCCCGGGCAATGCCGGCGCAGACCGCGTTTTCGCTGACGTTCCTGCAGTTGCACAACGTCTTGTTGCGGGTCGAACCGCCCCCCGGTGGCGCACTCAATGGCGCCAGCAGCCAGCGTCGCAACTGTTCATCGGTGCGACCTTCCAACCACAGTCTTTGCAACCAGTGGCGAGCCAGGGTTTCGCCGGCCAGACGGATCGCGGTGATACGGCCCTTTTCAATTTTTACCCGCTTGCCAATGGAGCGCCGCGGGTCGTCGTAGGCCATGACCGGACCGTCATTGAGGCCCAGCAACTGGTCAATCTGCTTGAGCAGGTCAAGCGCAGGCGCCTCGTGATGCGCCGCACGAATCAGCAGGGCGGGCCGCTCGCGCCCGGTCAGGCTCAGGCTGACGTAGGCAAAGCCCTCACACAGCGGTCGCAACGCTTCGAAGTGTTGCTGCACATCGCCCTCAATCAGCGCAAACAAGTGCCAGGGCAGTTGCACCGCCTCCAGGCGCACGCCGCTGTGTTTGAGTTCCGGCTGTTTGGACAGCGGATCGAACGCCGGCTGGGTGAGCGCATTTACGCCACCTTTAAGAAACCGGTCGCCCCAATGCATCGGCAGGAAAGCCTGGCCGGGACGCACGCTGTCATCGCTGTTGACCGCCACGATCACGCTGGCGCGCCGACTTTTCAGGCTGATCAGGTCACCTTCCTTCAAACGATGTCGGCGCAGTTCATCCGGGTGCAGGCTGAGCAACGCTTCACTGACATGCCCGAACAGCTGCGCAGCAGTACCCGTGCGGCTCATGCCATGCCATTGGTCCCGCAGGCGCCCGGTGATCAGGGTCAGTGGGAAACGCGCATCACGCTGCTCCTTGGCGGCGCGATAAGGGTCGGCGACAAAGTGCGCACGGCCAGTCTCAGTAGGGAAAATCCCGTCGGTATACAGACGCGGTGTTCCGCCCACGGCATCGGCCGGGAATGGCCATTGCTGTGGGCCGATCCGGTCCAGCAGGGCGTGACTGATACCCGAGAGGTCCAAGTCGCGCCCACGGGTCAGCAATTTGTATTCTTCAAAGATCTGCGCGGGTTGCTCAAAGGCAAAAAGACCCGGTTTTCCGGGACGAAGACGCCGCTCCAGGCGCTGGGCAAAATCCACGGTGATGGCCCAGTCCGGCCGCGCTTCCCCTGGAGGGACGATGGCCGGCCGGACGTGGGAAATGCGCCGTTCAGAGTTGGTGACTGTGCCTTCTTTCTCGCCCCAGCTCGCCGCCGGCAACAACAGGTCGGCGAAACGTGCGGTCTCGGTTGTACGAAAGGCTTCCTGTAGCACCACGAACGGACACGCCTCCAGGGCCTGGCGCACGCTGTTTTGGTCAGGCAGTGATTGGGCCGGGTTGGTGCAGGCGATCCACAGTGCCTTGATCTTGCCAGCCTGCATCTGTTCAAACAGTTCGATGGCCGTGAGCCCGGTGCTGGCGGGGAGTTGTTCTACACCCCAATACGCGGCCACTTCTGCCCGATGTTCAGGATTGGCAGCCTCACGATGGCCTGGCAACAGATTCGACAAGCTTCCTGTTTCCCGTCCACCCATGGCATTCGGCTGACCCGTCAGGGAGAAAGGTCCACAGCCCGGACGGCCGATGGTGCCGGTCGCCAGATGCAGGTTAATCAGCGCGCTGTTCTTTGCGCTGCCTGCTGTGGACTGGTTCAGCCCCATGCACCACAACGACAGGAAGCTCGCCGAGGTGCCGACCCATTCTGCGCACAGGCGCAGTTGCTCGATACTGATCCCGCACAGCTGCGTAACCATCTGCGGCGTGTAGTCGTGAACCAGGCGTTTGAGCTCCATCAGCCCGTCGGTATGGGCCTGGATAAAATCGCGGTCGATCCAGTCTTCCCACAACAACAAGTGCAAGATCCCATGGAGCAACGCGACATCCGTACCCGGCAGGATCGCCAGGTGCAGGTCCGCCAGGTCGCAGGTGTCGGTGCGCCGAGGATCAATCACCACCACCTTCATCTGTGGCCGACGGGCCTTGGCTTCCTCCAGGCGACGGAACAACACCGGATGCGCGTAGGCCATGTTACTGCCGACGATCATCACGCAGTCGCTCGACTCCAGGTCCTCATAACTGCAGGGCGGCGCGTCGGCCCCCAGGCTGCGCTTGTAGCCGACCACCGCCGAAGACATGCACAGCCGCGAGTTGCTGTCGATATTGTTGGTGCCCACCAGCGCCCGCGCGAGTTTGTTGAAGCTGTAGTAATCCTCGGTCAGCAACTGCCCGGAGATATAAAACGCCACGCTGTCCGGCCCGTGTTCGGCGATGGTCTCGGCGAACACATTGGCCGCGTGTTCCAGGGCGGTGTCCCAGTCAGTGCGGGTGCGGCCCAGGCCTTTGCCCAGCCGCAGTTCCGGGTACAACGCACGGGCAGCAAGATCGCCAGTAAGATGCAGGCTTGCACCCTTGCTGCACAGCTTGCCGAAGTTGGCCGGATGGCTCGGGTCGCCACTGACGCCGAGGATCTGCGAGCCATCATGCTCGATCAGCACGCCGCAACCGACCCCGCAGTAGCAGCAGGTGGACGCGGTGGTCTGGCGGTTCATCAACCGGCGTCCCGCAGGGCCAGCATCACCCGGCCGTTTTCCACACGGGCCGGGTGGTGATGGGCGCAGCCGACGTCCGGTGCCTGGGCTTCACCGGACTCCAGGTCGATCTGCCAGTTATGCAGCGGGCAGGCCACGCGCTTGCCGTAGATCAAGCCTTGGGACAGTGGACCTCCCTTGTGCGGGCAGCGGTCGTCGAGGGCGAAAACTTCGTCGTCACTGGTACGAAAAATCGCGATGTCACCTTTGGGCCCGGTGATGATGCGCGAGCCCAGGGCGTTGATTTCTTCAAGGGCGCAGATATCCAGCCAGTTCATGCCGGCACCTCCAGCAGTTTGACGGGGAGGGTGTCGAACTCCTTTTTCAGCAGTGGCTGTTCCAGGCGTTCTTTCCACGGGTCCTGTTCGAACGACAGGGAGAATTGCAGGCGGTCATTGAGCGCCTGGCGCCGCGCCGGGTCTTCCAGGACGGCCTTCTTGATGTGCTCCATGCCCACCCGTTGCAGGTAGTGCACGGTGCGCTCCAGGTAGAAGGCTTCTTCCCGGTAGAGCTGTAGGAAAGCGCCGTTGTATTCGCGCACTTCTTCGGCGGTTTTCAGCTTGACGAAGAACTCGGCAACTTCAGTCTTGATCCCGCCGTTACCGCCGATGTACATCTCCCAGCCGGAATCGACGCCGATAATTCCCACGTCCTTGATCCCTGCCTCCGAGCAGTTGCGCGGGCAGCCGGACACTGCCAGCTTGACCTTGTGGGGCGACCACATATTGAACAGGTCATGTTCCAGCTCAATCCCCAGCTGTGTGGAATTCTGCGTACCAAAGCGGCAGAACTCGCTGCCAACGCAGGTCTTCACGGTGCGGATGGATTTACCGTAGGCATGGCCGGACGGCATGTCGAGATCCTTCCATACACCGGGCAAGTCCTGCTTCTTGATGCCCAGCAAGTCGATACGCTGCCCGCCGGTGACCTTGACCATCGGCACGTTGTACTTGTCGGCCACATCGGCGATGCGCCGCAGTTCCGACGGATTGGTCACACCGCCCCACATCCTCGGGACTACCGAGTAGGTACCGTCTTTCTGGATATTGGCGTGGGCCCGTTCGTTGATCAGGCGCGATTGCGGATCGTCTTTCGCCTCGCCGGGCCAGGTGGAAATCAGGTAATAGTTGAGTGCCGGGCGGCAGGTGGCGCAGCCGTTCGGGGTGCGCCAGTTCAGGTAGCTCATGGTGCCGGCGATCGTCAGCAGGTGCTGGTCGCGGATGGCCTGGCGGATTTGCCCATGGTTGAGGTCGCTGCAGCCGCAGATGGCTTTTTCGCTTTTCGGTTTGACGTCCGCTGCGCCGCCCACGGTGTTGATCAGGATCTGTTCCACCAAACCGGCGCAGGAGCCGCAGGAGCTGGCGGCCTTGGTGTGTTTTTTCACGTCGTCGACGCTGAACAGCCCGTGTTCCTGAATCGCCTTGACGATGGTGCCCTTGCACACGCCGTTGCAGCCGCAGACTTCAGCACTGTCGGCCATGCTCATGGCCTTGTCCTGGCCTTGGTGGCCTACATCGCCGATGGCGTTTTCGCCGAACATCAGGTGATCACGGATCTCGCCAATGGCATGGTTCTCACGGATCTGCCGGAAATACCAACCGCCGTCAGCCGTATCGCCGTACAGGCAGGCGCCGACGAGGATGTCGTCCTTGATCACCAGCTTCTTGTAGACGCCGCCAATCGGGTCGGAAAGGGTGATGGTTTCGGTGCCTTCGCCACCCATGAAATCCCCGGCGGAGAACAGGTCGATGCCAGTGACTTTCAATTTGGTGGAGGTCACCGAACCCTGATAACGCGCGAAACCCAACTGGGCGAGGTGGTTGGCGCAGACCTTTGCCTGTTCGAACAGCGGTGCGACCAGGCCATAGGCGATCCCGCGATGGCTGGCGCATTCGCCGATGGCATAGATGCGCGGGTCGTAGGTTTGCAGGGTGTCGTTGACCAGAATCCCACGGTTGCACGGGATGCCGGATTTTTCCGCGAGCTCGGTGTTGGGGCGGATACCGGCAGCCATCACCACCAGGTCGGCGGGGATCACATCGCCATTCTTGAACTGCACCGAGCCGACGCGGCCGTTGCCGGCGTCATGCAGCGCTTGGGTTTGTTCCTGCAGGCGGAACACCAGGCCGCGGCTTTCCAGTTCGGTTTGCAGCAGTTGGCCGCTGGTCTTGTCCAGTTGCCGCTCCAACAGCCACTCGCCGATATGCACCACAGTCACGTGCATGCCGCGCAGCATCAGGCCGTTGGCGGCCTCCAGGCCCAGCAGCCCGCCGCCGATCACCACGGCGTGCTTGTGGGTCTTGGCGGTGTCGATCATGGCCTGGGTGTCGGCGATGTCGCGGTAGCCGATTACACCCTGCAACGTATTGCCGGGGATCGGCAGGATAAACGGCGTGGAGCCGGTGGCGATCAGGAGGCGATCGTACTCGGCCTCGCTGCCGTCTTCGGCGATGACTTTGCGTTTGACCCGGTCGATTTGCACCACTTTGCGGTTGAGCAGCAACTTGATGTTGTTATCGAGGTACCAGCTCAAATCGTTAAGCACGATCTCTTCGAAGGTCTGCTCACCGGCCAGCACCGGCGACAGCAGGATGCGGTTGTAATTGGTGTGGGGCTCGGCGCCGAAGACGGTGATGTCGTACAGGTCGCTGCTCAGCTTGAGCAATTCTTCAAGGGTGCGAACCCCGGCCATGCCGTTGCCGATCATCACCAGTTTGAGTTTCTTCATGTCGTTCTCCGCAGTGGCTCGACAAATCGTGCGCAACAAAAAAAGGCGTCCCCGCTAGATAAGTAGCGAGGACGCCTTTGTCCTGGTCCCGTTCTCTCGGGAAGCTCGACCTTCGACGTTGAAGGTGCGGCTATATGTGTGTTGATGGAAAAGCTAATGCAGTGGTTGTGCCAAGTGGCGGTTTGGCCGGATTTGTTCGGTCTGGCGCCGATGTGTCGGGGGATTTCGCCTCTTAGTGGTGCAACAGCCAGTACAACAGCACCAGATTGATCAGCAGCGACAGCACCGCCAATGTTTGCCAGACCTTGAGCGGTTCGCGCTCCAGCAGTGGTTTTGGTCGCGTGCTCAACTCGCGGCGGTCTGCCTGCTCTAGCACCAGCAACCATTCCTCGGCGGTTTCATAACGTTGCTCGGGTTGCGCGGCGACGGCGCGCTCCAGGCTTTGTTGCAGCCAGTCGGGGAGGTCGGGGCGGTAACGGCTGGCGCTGACAGGCGCGGTGAACCGGGGGCGCTGGAAAGCTTCGATTTCGCCGTAGGGATAATGCCCGGTGAGCAGGTAATACAAGGTCACGCCGACGCTATACAAATCCTGTTGCGGAGTAGGGCGTTCGCCGTTGAAGGCTTCCGGGGCGATAAAACTCGGCGTGCCAGGCAGCAGGTGCGCGCGATCCTCGGAAAGCCCGGGGCAGTAGGCCAGGCCGAAATCCAGCACGCGCAATTCGTTATCGTCGCCCAGCAGCAGGTTTTCCGGCTTGATGTCTCGGTGCAGGATCTGCCGGCGGTGCAGCAGCCCGACCGCGCGCAACAGGCGTTCGGCCAGGGACTGCCACTGCGCCAGGGGCAGTGGGCCCTGGTGCTTGAACAGTTCGGCCAGGGTTTGCCCGGCGTATTCGCGCATCACGTAGTACAAATGCTGACGACCGCTGGCGGGATGGACTTCAGGAAACGCGCGGCCGGCGACGCGGCGCAGGAACCACTCCTCCGACAGCAATGCCTGGGCGGCGAACACGTCATCGTCATGGCTGACCGGCAAGGTTTTCAGCAGCCAGGCCTGTTGCTGGGCATCGCGCACCCGGTAGAGCAAGGATTGGCGGCTTTGCCCCAGCAGCGTTTCCACCTGCCAGCCTTCGAAACGCTGGCCGGCTTTCAAGGGCGGCGGCAGCGGCCATTGCTGCAACTGCACCAGTGCATCACCCAGGGTGGCAGCACCAAGCTGGTCGACACGCACCAGCAGGGCGCTGGCATTGTCCTGACTGCCCGCCAGGTGCGCAGCGCTGACCAAGGTATTGACTGCGAGGTTCAGGTCCGACTGTTCCCGCAGGATTGCGCTGATGCGGTTGTCATCCAGGGTCGCCCACACACCGTCGCTGAGCAGCAGAAAACACTCGCCGGCCCGCAACTCGCCGTCGAGGAAATCCAGTACCAGATGTTGATCAAGGCCCATGGCGCGCTTGAGCACATGCTGCATGCCCGGTTGCTCCCACACGTGCTCTTGGCTCAGGCGCTGCAACTCGCCATCGAGCCAGCGATACACCCGGCAATCACCCACGTGGGCCAGGGTGAAACGCTGGCCGCGAAACACCAGAGCGCTCAGGGTCGTCAGCAACGGCTGGCCGCCGCCGTTGGCTTGCAGCCAGCGATTCTGTGCCACCAGCAAGCGTTCCAGGGCCTGGGCCACGCCCCAGGTTTGCGGCGTGGCGTAGTAGTCCAGGGCCAGGGCTTGCAAGGTCGAACGAGCAGCCAGTCCGCCATCGGCGCATTGGCTGACGCCATCGGCGATGGCGCACAGGTAGCCTTTGCTGGCGGCCAGCTCCGGGGCTGGCGTGACCAGGCGCAAGGCGTCCTGGTTTTCCTGCCGAGGGCCGGTGGCGCTGGCTTGGGCGAAGCTCAGTTGCAGGCTCATCAGACCCGCGCAGCCGTCACCGCTGCCGAGCCCCAGGTGGTTCTCCAACGACGCTTGACGCCGTACAGGCCGAACCATGCCAGCACGCCTAGGCTGGCGAACAACCACAGTGCCAGTTGATAGCTGCCGGTGCTTTGCTTGATCGCGCCCATGCCCGCTGCCAGGGCGAAACCGCCGATGCCGCCGGCCATGCCGATCAGGCCGGTCATGACGCCGATCTCCCGATGAAAACGCTGGGGCACCAGTTGGAACACTGCGCCGTTTCCTGCACCCAAACCGAGCATGGTGCAGACGAAAAGCGCCAGGGCGGCGTAGGAACTTGGCAGGTTAAACCCCACCGCCGCGATGCAGATCGCGGCCACGCCGTACATGCCGAGCAGGGTGCGAATCCCGCCAAAACGATCGGCCAGGGCGCCGCCCAAAGGCCGCATCAGGCTGCCGCCGAACACACAGGCAGCGGTGTAGTAACCGGCGGTCACCGGGCTCAAGCCGTATTGGTCATTGAAGTAGCCGGGCAGGGCGCTGGCCAATCCGATAAAACCGCCGAAGGTCACGCTGTAGAAGAACATGAACCACCAGCTATCGCGGTCGCCCAGTGCCTTGAAGTAGTCGGCCATGGACTTGGCTTTGGGCCGTTGCGGGGCATTGCGGGCGAGCCAGGCGAAGACGATCAGGGTCAGGATCAGCGGGATCAGCGCAAAGCCGAACACATTGCTCCAGCCAAATGCGGCGGCCAGTACGGGTGCCAGCAAGGCCGCAAATACTGTCCCGGAGTTGCCGGCGCCGGCGATGCCCATGGCCTTGCCCTGATGCTCGGCGGGGTACCACTGGGACGCCAGGGGCAGGGCGACGGCGAACGAGGCACCGGCCATGCCGAGGAACATCCCCAGCAGCAAGGCTTGTTCGTAGCTGTGAATCCCGAGTTTCCAGGCGCCGAATAGGGCGCAGATGACGATCACCTGGCCAATCAGGCCGGCGGTCTTGGGCGAGAGTTTGTCGGCGAGCATGCCCATCAGGAAGCGCAGCACTGCGCCGGCGAGGATCGGGGTGGCGACCACCAGGCCGCGTTGTTGGGTGGTGAGGTGCAGGTCGGCGGCGATTTGCACCGCCAGTGGGCCTAACAGGTACCAGACCATGAAACTCAGGTCGAAATACAGGAACGCGGCGAACAGGGTTGGGGTGTGGCCGGATTTCCAGAAGCTTGATTTCATCACGCACCTCAGCGGTAAAGGGGTCTTATAAGAAGGCCTGGTGATGGAACGGCTGTGGCCGCCCCACCGGCCCCGGGCTATGGGGCCAAAACGAAAAAACGCCGCCACCGGGTTCGCGAGGGCAAACCGGGTGTGCGACGTCTTTGTCGTGGAGGGGGCAACCGCCGTTGGCTACCTGTGGGGATTCTTTAGCAAGAAGTGGGCCAACAGGGGGGGGCGTTGTGGTTTGGTGTACATATCCGTTGCTGCGGTAACGGCTGCTTATGGTTCCGCTCTTACAGCGGGTCAC